>JBOGZB010000233.1:0-8321 GCA_050697175.1 Solirubrobacterales bacterium
GGGGCCGAGAGCTTCCAGCGGATGCGCGCCGAGGCCGCCGACCACCAGGTGGAGAAAGTCGGCAAGGACCTGCGCTCGATGATGCCCTGGATCGAAGCCGACGCCTGAACACGGCCCCAGGCGGCCGTTTGCAGCCTGCCGCCCAGCTGGACGAAAGTTTCTTGGCGTCCGCCGATCGCCGTGAGATGATCGCCGCGCTTTCGGGGAGCACACTCGTCCGCTCCCCAGTCGGCGTGAAGCCACCCGAACGGAGGGAAGATGACCGAGACGCCTGAGACTCCCGGAGCGCCCGAGACACCCGTGGGGCCGAGCGGGACCCAACCGCCGGCGCCTCCACCTCCTCCACCTCCTCCGCCTCCGCCCGTCGCGGGCGGCTACTCCGACTACCCGCTCCAGGCCGACGTCGAGCATCAGGGCGAGTACAACCGCTGGCTGCCGCTCGTCAAGTGGCTCCTGCTGATCCCCCACTACATCGTCTTGATCGTGCTCGGGATCATCGCGATGATCGTGACCTTCATCTCGTTCTTCGCGGTGATCGTCACCGGCCGCTACCCGCGCGGGATGTTCGACTTCATGGTCGGAGTGCATCGATGGGCGTGGAGGGTCCAGTCGTACCTCCTTCTGATGACCGACCGCTATCCGCCATTCACGCTGGACGACGACCCCGACTACCCGGCCCACTTCGACATCGAGTATCCGGAGGAGGGAACGGCCAGGTGGCGCCCGTTGATCGCCTGGCTCTTGATCATCCCCTACTTCATCGCAGCCTACATCATCTTTTACCTGGCCGAGATCCTCGTCTTCTTCGCCTTCTTCGCGATCCTGTTCGCGAAGAGGTACCCGGAGGGGATGTTCGACATCGTGGTGATCGCGATGCGCTGGCAGGCGAAGGCCAATGCCTACCTCTACTGGCTGACGACGAAGTACCCGGAGTTCGCCTGGGAGTAGAGGCGGGCCGCGCCCGGCGCGGGACCCGTGGGCCTCGCGTATCGCTTCGGCCTCGGGGTCGCGCGGTGATTCGCGAGCCAGGTTGAGCGGGCCGTGTCGCAGGAGAACGTGGAGATCGTCCGGCGGTACTTCGAGCTCATCGATCGCATGCTCGGGGAGTACTGGTTGAACCCGGTTCCGCTGAGCGAGTACCCCGAGACCGAGCAGGCGTTCAATGAGGTCCATCCGGACGCCGAGTGGAAGCCGCCTCACATGGAGGCCTTTCGAGGCAAGGATGCGTGGCTTGCCGCGGTTTCCGACTGGCTGGACGCGGCCGATCACTGGCGCATCGTGATCGAAGACGTCTCGGACCTCGGCGGCGATCGGGTGTTGGTCGAGAGCCGTAACGCGATTCGCGGCAAGGGCAGTGGCCTCGAGGTCGATCAGGCGATCAGCACCGTGGTCACCGTGCGGGAGGGAAGGATCGCCGCCATCTGGGACTTCACCGATCGCCAGGCCGCGCTCGAAGCTGCCCAGGCGTCGAAGTAGGCACCGGCTCTATTCGCCGAGCACCTTGATGATCAGGCGCTTCGAGCGGCCACCGTCGAACTCGGTGTAGAAGACCTGCTGCCAGGGCCCGAGGTCGAGGCGGCCGTCGGTGACCGGGACGATCACCTGGTGGTGGATCAGGAGGTTCTTGAGGTGCGCGTCGCCGTTGTCCTCGCCGCCAGCGTGGTGGCGGTAGTCCCCCGGGTCCGGTGAGAGCTCGCGGGCGACTTCGTTGGCGGGCTCGCGCCAGCTCGGGGGCGCCAGCTTGTCGAGCCACTCCATGACGTCGGCGTGGAGGCCGGGCTCGTCGTCGTTGACCCAGACGCCGGCCGTGATGTGCATCGCCGAGACGAGTGCCATGCCCTCGGCGATTCCGGCCTCTTCGACCGCGGCCTGGACGTCCTCGGTGATCCGCACGAGCATGCGGCGCTCGGAGGTGTCGAAGGTCTTGTAGACGGTGTGGGACTTCACCCCGAGGGGGCGCTGTCCCCGGGGTCGCCGGCGGAGCCGAACCGGTTGGTTTCTCCCTCGGGTAGCCGGCCGTCGCGGCCGACGTAGCCCTCCGCGGCCCCGACGATCACGTACGTGGCGTCGCCCTCGCCGACGTTGCGGATCTTCCTGACCGCCGCGGCGTCCACCCGCGCGGCGCCACCGGGCTCGAGGCGGTGGACGGTGCCGTCGCCGAACTCGATCTCGATCGCGCCGGCGTGGACGAAGTAGAGCTCCTGCTGGCGCTCGTGGTAGTGGGTGCCGGTCTCGTACCGGGGCGGGATGACGATCGCGTTGACCCCGAACTCCGAGACCCCGAGCGTCCGCCTCACCTTGCGGAACCCATAGCCCTCGCCCATCTGGTCGAGATGCCCGACCGCGTAGCCCTCTCCCTCGACGATTCCCGCGCTCATGAGGGACGATGCTATTCGGATATATCTTCCTCCGCCGCCCTCCCTATCCTGATCCAGATGGCCGAAGCACCCGAGATCTTTGCCAAGCAGTACATGCTGACCGCCGGGCCGACCCCGTTGCCGCCCAGCGTCTCGGCGGTCATGGCCGAGCCGATCCTCTATCACCGCGCCCCGGCCTTCGTGGAGATCTACGCGCGGGTTCTCGAGCGCCTTCCGCTCGTCTTCCAGACGACCAACGACGTCCTCTGCTTCGCCGCCAGCGGGAGCGGCGCGATGGAGTCGGCGGTCGCCAACCTGGCGATCCCCGGGCAGCCGGCCGTCGTCGCCTCGTGCGGCAAGTTCGGCCAGCGCTGGGCCGAGCTATGTGATGCCTACGGCGCGGACACCCTCCATCTCGAGTTCGAGTGGGGCCAGAGGGTCGATCCCGCTCGCCTCGACGAGGCTCTGGCCGGCCTCGCCACCCCCGCCAGGGCGGTGTTCGTCACCCAGTCGGAGACCTCGACGGGCGTGGTCAACGACGTCAAGGCCTTGAACGAGGTGGTAACGGCGCACGGATCGATGCTCTGCGTGGATGCCGTCTCGGGCCTCGGCGCGGTCGACCTGCCCCAGGACCAGTGGGGGGTCGACGTGGTGGTCTCCGGGTCTCAGAAGTCGCTCATGTGCCCGCCCGGGCTGGCATTCGCCTCGGTCTCGCAGGCCGCTCTGGCGCGCGCCGCCGAGAGCCCCGGCCGGCGCTACTACCTGGACTGGGAGCGCACCGCCGCCGGCCAGCGCGAGCAGCCCCCCAACTCGGCCTTCACCCCGGCCGTGACTCTGTTTCGGGCGCTCGATGTGGCGCTCGACCTGCTGCTCGACGAGGGGCTGGAGCGGGCGTTCGCCCGCCACGCGCTCCTGGCGCGGGCGGCCCGGGCCGGGATCGAGGCGATCGGCCTGGAGCGCTTCGGGGTCGACGACGAGAACGCCAACGTGGTCACCGCCGCCAGCCTGCCCGACGAGATCGACGGCGCCAAGGTGCCGAAGCTGATGCGCGACCGCTACGGGGTGACGATCGCAGGCGGCCAGGGTCACCTGAAGGGCAAGATCGCCCGGATTGCGCACTGCGGCTACTACGGCGGCTTCGACATCGTGATCGCGCTGACCGCGCTCGAGATGGCGCTCCGCGACCTCGGGCACGACTCTGAGCCCGGCGCCGGTGCCGGCGCCGCCCAACTCGTGTTCGCCGAGGCGGGCCAGATCCCGGCGCCGATCAGTGGCTGATCCAAAGCCGAAGGTCCTCGTAAAGGAGAAGATCGCCGACTCGGGCGTCGAGCTGCTGCGCGCCGACCTGGACGTCGAGCTGGGGCTCGAGATGTCGGACGACGAGCTGCGCGACCGGATCGGCGAGTTCGACGGGATCGTGATCCGGTCGGCGACCAAGCTGACCGCCGACCTGATCGCACGAGGCTCGCGCCTCAAGGTGATCGGCCGTGCGGGAACCGGGGTCGACAACGTGGACGTCGAGGCCGCGACCAAGCGCGGCGTCGTGGTGGTCAACGCCCCGGAGTCGAACTCGGTCGCGGCCGCCGAGCACACGATCGCGCTCGCGCTGGCGCTCTGTCGCAACATCCCCCAGGCGCACTCCTCGCTCGTCGAAGGTGAGTGGGCCCGCTCGCGGTTCGCCGGCAACGAGCTCTACGGCAAGACGCTCGGCGTGATCGGGTTCGGCCGGATCGGCCAGCTCGTCGCCAAACGGGCCCAGTCGTTCGAGATGGAGGTGATCGGCTTCGACAAGTTCGTCGCCGCGGAGCGCTTCCGCGAGCTCGGCGTGGAGCGCGCCGAGACCTCCGAGGACCTCTACGGCCGCGCCGACATCTTCACCATCCACCTCCCGAAGACGCCGGATACGATCGGCTGGATCGACGCCGAGGCGATCGCCCAGATGAAGGATGGGGCGCGGATCGTCAACTGCGCCCGCGGCGAGCTGGTCGACCTCGAGGCGCTGGCGGACGGCGTCGAGTCGGGCAAGCTCGGCGGCGTGGCGCTCGACGTGTTCCCGGAGGAGCCGTTCACCGAGCACCGCCTGTTCGGCCTTCCGAACGTGGTCGTAACCCCGCACCTGGGGGCGTCCACGGCCGAGGCCCAGGACCGAGCCGGGACGATCACCGCCGACCAGGTCCGCAGGGCGCTGACGGGCGGAGTGGTCACCAACGCGGTCAACATCGCGGCGGTCAGGCCCGAGGAGATGGAGGCGCTGGCGCCGTTCGTGCCGCTCTGCGAGAAGCTCGGGCGCCTCGCCCAGAGCCTCGGGAACGGGTCGATCGACCGGATCGCCGCGGAGTTCCGCGGCAGGATCGCCGATCACGACACCCGCCTGCTCGGGATCGCGGTGCTGGTCGGGATCCTCTCCGGCCACACCGAGGAGCAGGTCAACCTCGTCAACGCCCCGGCGCTCGCCGAGGAGCGCGGGATCGAGCTGACCGAGGTCAAGGAGGGGCTCTCGGACGAGTTCACCGAGCTCGTGACCGTGCGGCTCGAGTCGGGCGGGGAATCGGTGGAGGTCGCCGGGACATCGGTCGGCCCGCGCAACTTGCCGCATCTGGTGAGGGTCTGGGGCGAGAGCTTCTACATGCCGTTCGCCGAGCACATCGTCGTGTTCCGCTACCAGGACAAGCCCGGCATGATCGGCCGGATCGGGACGATCTTCGGGGAGCAGGGCGTCAACATCGTCTCGGCCGCGGTGGGGGCCGGGGCCGGAGCCGGGAACGCGGTCCTGGCGCTGACCACCGACGCCCCCGTGGACGAGCAGGTCTTGGCCGGGATCCTCGAGCTCGAGGGCTTCCACACGGCACGCTCGGTAGACCTTTAACGGGTGTAGGGTCGGGCGGTGCGTGCGGTGGTGATCACTCGGCATGGGGCACCCGAGGTGCTTCAGGTCCAGGAGCGGCCTGATCCGCCGGTCGGCCCGGGCGAGGTGCGGATTGCGGTCAAGGCGGCGGGGATCAACTTCGCCGACACCCTGGCGCGGCTCGGGCTCTACCCCGATGCCCCGAAGGTGCCGTGCGTGATCGGGTACGAGGTGGCGGGGGAGGTCGAGTCGGTCGGCGACGGGGTGAAGGGCCACGAGGTCGGTGACCGGGTGTTCGCCGGGACCCGGTTCAAGGGCCAGGCCGAGCTGGTCACGGTGCCCGAGACGGACGCGCTCCCGCTGCCCAAGAAGGTCTCGTTCGAGGAGGGCGCCGCCTTCCCGATCAACTACTCGACCGCCTACGCCGCGCTGGTCATCATGGGGGGGCTGAAGCCCGAGGAGCGGGTGCTGATCCACGCGGCGGGAGGCGGCGTCGGCATCTCGGCGACCCAGCTGTCCCGCGGTATCGGCGCGGAGATCTTCGGCACGGCTTCCGGCTCGAAGCACGAGGCGATCCGCGAGCAGGGTGTCGACCACGCGATCGACTACCGGACCCAGGACTTCGCCACCGAGGTGATGCGGATCACGGACGGCGAGGGCGTGGACGTGATCATGGACGCGCTCGGCCCGACCTCGTTTCGCAGCGACTACGGGATCCTGCGGCCCGGTGGCAGGCTGATCATGTACGGGCTCTCCGAGGTCCAGACGGGGACCGGCAAACGGGACATCGGAGCCGCGCTCCGCAGCCTGGTGAGGATGCCGCTCGCCACGATGCCCTGGTGGAAGAGCCTCGCGATCATGAACGAGAACAAGGGCGTATTCGGCCTCAACATGCTCCACTGGTGGGATCAGGAGGGGAACTTCCGGCGGGTCATCGAGCCGCTGCTCGACGGGTTCGCCAAGGGCTCCTTGAAGCCGGTCGTCGCAGAGGCCTTCCCGTTCGACCGCGCCCCCGACGCCCACCGCTTCATCGAGCAGCGGCGAAACGTCGGCAAGGTGGTCCTCGTCCCGTAGCGCCCGCCGCGACCGGGCGCCTGGCTACCCTGCGCGGGTGCTCGTGCCCACTGTGATCGCGAGCGTCGGGAGTGTCTACGACCGGGCGATCGTGGACACCGGGCGCCAGCCGGAGTTCCTGTTCTTCGCGTCCTTCCTCGTCACCTTCGGGTTCATCCGGACGAGCGCCCACATGATCCGCGCCCAGGTCAGCTGGTGGCCGGGCAACGTGACGGTGGGCGGCACACACATCCACCACCTCGTCTGGGGGATCGTGACCGTGATGGTGACCGGGTACGTCGGGGTGACGATCGCCCCACCCTCTCCCTGGCACGAGATCATCGCCGTCCTGTTCGGGATCGGCACCGGGCTGGCCCTGGACGAGTTCGCGCTCTGGCTCGACTTGAAGGACGTCTACTGGTCCGAGCAGGGCCGCAAGTCGATCGACGCGGTGATCGTCGCGGCGACGATCACCGGGATGGTGCTGGTCGGCTATACGGCCTGGGTCGACGTCGCCACCGAGGTCGAGGACGTTGTGTTCGCGATCGTCGGTGCGTTCGGCCTGCTGGCGATCGGGCTCGCCATGGTCAACCTGTCCAAGGAGAAGTTCGCGACCGCGGCCGTCGGCCTGTTCATCCTGCCGGTCGGGCTGGTGGGCGCCTTCCGGCTCGGCAAGCCCCGCTCGCTTTGGTCCCGGGCCTTCTACCGCGAAGGCCAGAAGGCGCGAGCGCGAGAGCGGTTCGGGGCTCCCGCCGGCGACGACTCGGCGAGCGAGTCGGACGCGACCGCAGGTCAGTCGGCGGCCGGCTGAGCAGCGGCGCCAGCAGGCCCGCTCGCTGCGGTGACGCCCGCGTCCCCGCTCTCGCGCCGCCATTTCATCCCCTCGTCGATCAACACGCCGACGCTGGCCGCGGTCGGGATCGCGAGCAGCGCGCCGAGGATGCCGGCGAGCTCGCCTCCCACCAGGATCGCGACGATCGCCACGGCCGGATGGACCCTGACCGCGCTCTTGTAGAGCAACGGCTGAATCACCCGGTCCTGGAGCTGCTGATAGACGACGAACAGGACCATCCAGGCGATCAGGGTGCCGGGAAAGCCGTGGAACGCGGCGACGATCGCGACCAGGAAGCCGCCGACCGTGAACCCGATCAGCGGCACGAGGTCGAGGAACCCGACGATCACACCCATCGTCACCGCGAGCTCGACTCCAAGCAGGGAGAGCGAGGCCCAGGTGAAAACCCCGGCGGCGATCGCGAGCAGCAGGTTGACCGACACGTAGGCCTTGACGATCCCCGCGATCCGGGTCGCGATCCGCCGGCAGCGCGTCGCCGAGTCCGCGCTCAAGCGCCCGAGCAGGCGGTCGCCCTGCTGGCGCCCGTCGAGCAGGAGGAAGTAGGTCAGGGCGAGGATCGTGATCGCGGCGAGCAGGTGCTCGAGGACGCTGACCGTGATCGTCTGGACGTCGCTCGCCGCGCCGCCGAGCTTCGAGGGGATCGTGGACGCTTGCGCCGAGAGCGTCTGGGTGATGTCGTACTTGTGGTTCAGGTCCTGGAACTGCTGGTTTTGGTTGGCCCAGTCCCTGAAGTCGTGTACGTAGCCGGGGACCTTCGACCCGAGGCTCTCGAACTCGTCGATGATCGGCGGGACGACCTGGAGGATCAAGAACACGAACAGCACGAGCACGAGGACGTAGACGACGAGGATCGCGAGCCACCTGGGCACGATCCGGTGGCCGCGTACCCGGATGGATTCAAGGCGGTCGACCGCGGGGTTCATCGCGAGCGCCAGGAAGAGCGATGCGAACACCCACCTGATCTCGGTGCGGACGTGAAGCACCACGATCGCGAGCAGCAGCGCGCACGCGATCACGACCAGCGAGATCGCTGCGACCTTGACTACTGCTCTGGCCTGGATCCGGGCTGCGTCCACGGCGTGCCTCACCGGTGAGGTTCCGCGCGTGCGCTACAGTCCCTTCACTCGATGACTCACCGCACGAAGACAGAAGGCCACCTGCCTGCCGCGTCGCAATCGGGGCTTCGCCCCTCTGCTCCGCGCCCGAATTACTC
>JBOGZB010000234.1:0-1763 GCA_050697175.1 Solirubrobacterales bacterium
GCCGAGCTCGGGCGCAGGATCGATGCCCGGGTCGACGCGATCGTCGCGGCGGGGGCGGCCGGCGAGGCGCGTCAAGCGGCCGCATCCGGGGCGTCGCGCACCGCGCGAGCCGCACTCGGATTCGACCAGCTGCTCGCCGGGGACGTCGAGGGCGTCGAGGCGGCGCACCGCAACTACGCCCGTCGCCAGCTCACCTGGATGCGGAAGATGCCCTCGATCGAGCTGATCGACCGGACCGGCCTGGACGACGCCGAAGTCGCCGCCGCGGTGCTCGACCGGCTGGACGCGATCGAATAGCTTGCGCGGGCGATGCGGTTCGAGAAGTGGCAGGCGCTCGGCAACGACTACGTGATCCTCGCCGCCGAGGACCTCCGGGTCGAGCTGACCCCGGGGCTGGTGACGCGGATCTGCCGGCCGCACACCGGGATCGGCTCGGACGGCATCCTGGTCCTGGCGCGCTGCGACGACCCCGAGATCGTGGCCGAGCTGCGGATCTTCAACCCGGACGGCTCGGAGGCCGAGCTGTCGGGGAACGGCGCACGCGAGGCGGTCCTCTACCTGCGCGATCGTGAGTGGACGGACCAGGACCGTTTCACGGTCATGACCAAGGCCGGCCCGATCCACCCGACGATCACCGGGCCGGAGTCGGCGACGATCGGGATCGGAACGGCCTCGCTGACCTCGGCCGACTTCCCGTCAGGCGGCACGAACGGCACCGGAACCCTGACGGCGGGCGGGCGCAGCTTCGCGTTCCAGCACGTGTCGATCGGCAATCCTCAATGCGTGATCGAAGCCGGCCATGAGGTCGAGGACCTCGACCTGGCGGCGATCGGGCCCGACGTCGAGCGAAACGCGCTGTTTCCGAATCGAACCAACGCGTCGTTCATCAGCATCGACGGCTCGACCGTTCGCGCCCGGATCTTCGAGCGCGGGGTGGGGGAGACGCTCTCGTCGGGCACCGGGGCGAGCGGGGCCGCCGTGGCGGCGTTCCTGAAGGGCGCCACGAGCCCGATCACCGTCGTGCTCGACGGCGGCGAGCTCGAGGTCGAGATCTCGGACCGGCTCGACGTCAAGCTGACCGGAACCGCCCGGCGGGTCTTCACCGGGGAGCTGTCGAGCGACCTGGTCGGCGCGCTCGACGGCGATTGACGCCGGCCCGGCCGGCGTCGTTGCATACCCTTGTCGCGTGATGAGCGCGGCCGAGACGTCCAAGCGTCCCCTGGCAGCACCCTCGCGGCGCCTCGACGCCGTCCCCGCGTACATGTTCGCCGAGCTCGAGCGGCGGGTCGCCGAGAAGCGAGAGAGCGGGATCGACGTGATCAGCCTGGGGATCGGCGACCCGGATCGACCCACCTATCCGCACGTCGTGGAGGCGATGCAGGCCGCGGTCGCCGATCCGGCCAACCAGCACTATCCGTCGAACCGCGGCCGCCGCGAGCTGAGGGAGGCGTTCACCGCCTTCTACGCCGAGCGATTCGGGGTCGAGATCGACCCCGAATCCGAGCTGATCCCGGCGATCGGCGCCAAGGAGTGCATCTACAACCTCTGCTTCGCGTTCCTCGACTCCGGCGACGTAGCCCTGGCGGCGGACCCGGGCTATCCCGTCTACACGGGCGGGCCGGCGCTCGCCGGGGCGACTGCGGTGCTGATGCCGCTGCGCCCCGACCTCGGGTTCGCCCCCGACCTGGACGCCATCGCGGCCGAGGACCTGGCTCGCGCTCGCCTCCTGTTCGTCAACTACCCCAACAACCCGACCGGCGCGG
>JBOGZB010000235.1:0-8273 GCA_050697175.1 Solirubrobacterales bacterium
AGGCGGGACGGCGGCTCGTCGCCGGTCGCCGGTCCTCGTGCTGCCCCTGCACGGGCACCTGGCCCCCGCCGTCTGGGCGGCTGCGCAGGCGCGTCCGGGGCTTCGCGTCGGATACGTGCAGACCGCCGGCGGCGCCCTTCCGGGCACCCTGTCGCGCGACGTCGCCGAGCTCCGCGACCGCTCGCTGCTCGCCGGTCAGATCACGGCGGGCGCCGCGTACGGTGCCGAGCACGAGGCGATCACGACGATCGGGGCGCTCGACGCGGCCGCCTCCGATCTGGGCTGGGAGGCGATCGTCTGCGGTCCCGGGCCGGGGATCCTCGGCTCGGCGACGCGATACGGACACGGCGGGATCGTCGCGCTGGACTCTGCCCACGCCGCGCTCTCCCTCGGCCTTGCCACCGTCATCTCGCCGCGCATCTCGGGCTCGGACCAGAGGCCGCGCCATCGTGGCCTGAGCCATCACACGGCGACGGTCCTCGAGCTCCTGCTCGGCTCGGTGCGCGTCGCGGTGCCTGAGATCGAGCTCGAGGGGTGGCCGACGGCCGAGCCGAATTCCGACGGCGTGGACATGCCGAGCGTCCTCGACGCCCTGCACCGGGTCTGCGACGGTCGCCACGACGTGGCCGTCGCGCCGGTCGACCTCGACGGCTACGTCTCGACCGGGCTGCCGGCACGGACGATGGGGCGAACGATCGCCGAGGACCCGCTGTTCTTCGCGGCGCCGCTTGCCGCCGGAGAGGCCCTGGCCACCGTCGCGGCGGGATCCGGATGATGGGCGGCGTGAAGCGGATCCGCTCCGAGACCGTCTTCGAGGGCGAGATCGCCACGGTCCGGGTCGAGGAGTTCCGCCACCCCGACGGGTCGATCGCCAGGCGCGAGGTGATCGGCCATCCCGGGGCCGTGGCCATGGTCGCCCACGACGAGCGCAACATCTTCCTGGTCCGCCAGCCGCGCGAGGCGGTGGGGGCCGATGCCCTGCTGGAGCTTCCGGCGGGCAAGCTCGACGTCGCCGGGGAGGCGCCGCTCGAGTGCGCCCGGCGCGAGCTCGCCGAGGAGGTCGGCAAGTCGGCGAAGGAGTGGCGCGAGCTGAAGCGCTTCTGGGTCAGCCCGGGATTCGCCGAGGAGGAGATCACGATCTTCCTGGCGACGGGGCTCGCCGACGCGAGCGCCGAGTCCGACGAGGAGGAGCGGATCGAGGTCGTCCCCTGGCCGCTCGCCGACCTCGACGGGGCGATCGCCGAATGTCGAGACGCCAAGTCGCTGATCGGCCTGCTGATGTTTCGGCGGATGAGGGCCGCTGGCGACGCATAGTCGGTTGCACTGGAAGGTGCGTCGCGACGCGGGGGCGAAGCTTGTCCCGTGGCCGTCGCGGTTCAAAAGGGCGAAGGGGATGCGAGCCCGGTCGAGGCGCGCTTCGAGGCGCTGGTGCTCGACTTCCTCGCCCACCTCGAGTTCGAGCGCGGGCTCGCGCGCAACACCCTCGGCGCCTACCGGACCGACCTTCTCCAATACGGGGCGTTCCTTGCCGAGCGGGGCAGCGGCGCCACCGACGCCGACCGGGCCGACGTCGCCGACTTCCTGGCCGACCTCGCGACGGGGAACGGGCAGCCCGCCTGCTCGCCGGCGACCATCAACCGAAAGACGGCCTGCCTTCGATCCTTCTACCGCCACCTTCGACGCGAGGAGCTGATCGACGCGGACCCGACGGCGGCCCTGCGGCCGCCGACCAAGAGCCGAAAGCTGCCTCGAGTCCTCACCTACGCCGAGGTCAAGCGGCTGCTCGAGAGCGTCGGCGGCGCCGACCCGATCAGCCTCCGAGACCGGGCGCTGATCGAGGTCATGTACGGCTGTGGGCTGAGGGCCTCCGAGGCGGTGGGACTCGACGTCAACGAGGTCGACCTGCGGAGGGGATTCGTGCGCCCGCACGGCAAGGGCAGCAAGGAGCGCATGGTCCCGCTCGGCCGCGAGGCCGCGGACGCGGTGACCCGGTACCTGCGGGCCGGACGCCCGGAGCTGATCGGCGCGCGGATCGAGTCGAAGCTGTTCGTGAACTTCCGGGGCGGCTCGCTGAGCCGCCAGGGCCTCTACAAGATCATCGGGCGCCATGCGCGCGAGGTCGGCCTCGAGGGGAGGATGAGCCCGCATACCCTCCGGCACTCGTTCGCAACCCATCTGCTCTCGGGAGGATGCGACCTGCGGTCCGTGCAGGAGATGCTTGGACACGCGGACGTCGCCACCACCCAGCTCTACACGCACCTGTCAGGAGAGCGGATCAAGGAGGTCTACTTCAAGACCCATCCGCGAGCGGTGCTCAAATAGGCCGCCGTGATCGCCCAGACCGCACCTCCAGCCGCGTACTCGCCGCCGAGGGCAACGGGCGCGGCGAACGGCTCGAACGGCCGGTCCGCCAGCGACGCCCGGCGTGAGGAGCCCGGCCAGGGGTTTCGCTTCTGGGCGTGTGCCCGGGGCGCGGAGGGACGATCGCGCACCACGGCCGTGTGGGGACTGTGGCTCGACCAGGCGCTGGTCTTCACCTCCGACACCGAAAGCGTCGCGGTGGGCGATCCGACCGCCTTTCCCGCCTCGATCGTGCAGCTCGATGACGATGGCGGCGTGAAGCTGGTGGACGGCACCGTCGAGCGGGTCGACGACCCGACGACCCTGAGCCGCTTTGTCTCCGAGTGCGAGGCCAAGTACGGGTTCGAGCCCGACCCGGGCGATCCCGACACGCCGGTCTTCGTGGTGCGGCCCGGCACGACGGGCTGAGGGCACCACGGCTCCGCGCGAGCCGTCGATCGGCCGGGCGTCCAGTACAACAGGGGCATGCCCGAGCTGCCCGAGGTCGAGACGATCCGCCGCCAGCTCGAGCCGGCGATACGCGGGCGGGTGATCCGCTCGGTCGAGGTGCTCGATGACCGCTGGACTCGCCCGGAGCCGCCGCGATCGATCGAGCGCGCGCTCAGTGGCCGGGCGATCGAGGCAGTTGAGCGGAGGGGCAAGTACCTGCTCTTGAGGCTCTCTGGAGACCGGGCCCTGGCGATGCACCTGCGGATGACGGGCAACCTGCTGCTTCAGGATCCGGGATCGGGCCTGGTAGCCGATCTCGAGTCCTCGCGCCCGACCGGCGGTCCGCGGTTGTATGAGAGCGACCCGGCGCTTCGCCACCTCCGCGCCACGATCGAGCTCGACGACGGGACCAGGGTCCTGTTCACCGACCCGCGGCGCTTCGGCCAGGCGGTGGTTCTCGACGGAAGCGGCGTGGACGAGTACATGGGCGCTCGGCTCGGGATCGAGCCGCTGTCAGGAGAGCTGACGGCAGAGGCGCTCTGCCGGCTGGCCGCGGGTCGGCGTGCCCCGCTGAAGTCGTTTCTGCTCGACCAACGCGGGATCGCCGGGATCGGGAACATCTACGCGGACGAGGCGCTTCACCGCGCGGCCCTCCATCCGCTCTCGCCCGCCGGATCGATGAAGCCCGAGGATTGCGCCCGCCTCCGCGACGCGATCGTGGTCACGCTCGAGGCCGGGTTGCGAAACGGCGGCGCGTCGATCGACGACTACCTCGATGCCCGTGGAGAGCGTGGCGCGATGCAGGACGAGTTCCTGGTCCACACGCGCGAGGGCGACGCATGTCCACGCTGCGGAGCCGAGATCCGACGAATCGTCGTCGCCGGGCGCTCCACCTACTTCTGCCCGAGCTGCCAGCGTCGCCTGCGTCGTCGCCCCAGGCGCCGCGCCCGGCTAGGTCCCTGAGATGAGCCCCGAGATCCCACCGCCCGACGGGTTCCTGATCGGCCACTGGACCGACGCCGAGGGGGCGACTGGCTGCACCGTGGTGATCGCGCCACCGGAGAGCCGCGGAGGGGTCGACGTGCGCGGCGGCGGGCCCGGGACTCGCGAGACCGACGTGATCGGCCCGCTTGCCGGGACCAGCGAGGTGACCGCGGTGCTGATGGCCGGTGGCAGCGCATACGGCCTGAGCGCGGCGGATGGCGCGATGCGATGGCTGGAGGAGAGCGGCCGCGGTTATCGGACCCCGGCCGGGCTGGTGCCGATCGTTCCCGCGGCGGTGATCTACGACCTCGCCGAGGGCGATCCCGGAGCCCGCCCCGGACCTGCCTCGGGCTATGCGGCCTGCGAGTCGGCCGTGGCCGGAGTTCCCCAACGCGGCCGCGTGGGGGCGGGCACAGGGGCGGCGGTGGGGAAGATCCTGGGACGCGCGCGCTCGGCGCCGGGCGGGGTCGGGTACGCGGCGGCCCGCAACGGTCGCGGGGAGACGGTGGCCGCGCTGGCGGCGGTCAACGCCTTCGGCGACGTGATCGGCGAGGGTGGGGAGCTGCTCGCCGGCCCGCGACGCGACGGGGAGACGGTTTCCACGGCGGCGCTGATCGCGACGATGAAGGGGCCGCCCGACTGGACGCGGCTCCAGGAGCGAAACACGACACTCGCCTGCGTGATGACCGACGCTCCGCTCGACAAGTCCGCCTGCACCCGTGTGGCCAGGATGGCGGCGGGAGGCGTGGCGCGGGCAGTTGACCCGGCCTTCTCCGACGTCGACGGCGACGTCGCGTTCTGTCTCGCGTCAGGGGAGGGCACGGCCGACCGGTTCGGTGTGATCTCGGTCGGAACCCTTGCGGCGACCGTGACCGCCACGGCGATCCGCGACGCGATCCGGAGCCGGTGACGGGGCCGCCGGCTCCCCTCGAGTCACTCTCGCTCAGCACGGTTCACCGGCGCGTGGCGCTTTTTGGTCGGTATGCGAGACAAACCCGCCACGCCGGCCGATCAGCGAGCGCGTCATTCGTCCGATCCGCCCGGCATCTTTCCTCGCCCGTGCCAGGCAGCTACAAGACCGAGGCGATCGTTCTGAGGAGCATTCGCTACGGCGAGGCGGATCGCGTCCTGCACCTCTACAGCGCGACCCGCGGTCGGATCGGCGCGATCGCCAAAGGCTCGCGCCGTCCCCGCTCGCGATTCGGCGGGCGGCTCGAGCCGTTCTTCCGGCTCGATCTCGTCCTTCACGAGGGCCGGGGCGAGCTGGCCACGGTCACCTCCGCCCACACGGTCGCCGCGCATCCCCGGCTTCGCTCGAGCGGTCCGGCGCTGATGGCGGCCGCCCGGGGCTGCGATGCGGTGCTGCGGCTGCTCGACTCCGAGGAGGCGAACCCGCCCGCCTACAACCTGCTCTGCCGTTACCTGGCGCTGCTCGACGGCCAGGAGTCGGTCGGCGGAGACGGCGTCGGCGACGGCGCGGCGGGATCGGCGACGGCGCTGGCCTTCCGGCTCAAGCTGGCGCTCGCCGCAGGGTTCGCGCCCGAGCTCGCCTCGTGCGCGCGCTGTGGCGAGACCGACGGCCTGGTCGCCTTCTCGGGCGCCGCGGGAGGAGTCGTATGCGCCGCGTGCGAGCGAGGTGGGTTCGAGCTGTCCCGCGAGGCCCACGAGTTCATGGTCGAGGCGCTCGGTCGCCCTCTGGCCGCCGCGCCCTGCGGATCACCACGGGCCCTTCGACAGGCCGAGCGGGCCGTCTCCGAGACGCTGGAGCAGCACGCCCACGTCCGGTTACGCGCCGCCGCCTGACCTCCCGATTCGCCCGTCCCGCGTCGAGCGTCCCGACTCGTCCCGGTGCGGAATCCTCAGCTGGGCCGGTAGATCCGCTCGGTGATTCGGAGCTGGATCGCCCGCGGCGAGGGCCGGGTGACGCGCATCACCCAGCGCATCATGCGGCCGGGAATCACCGATCGACGCCCCTCGTCGAAGGCGTGAAGCGCCTCGCTCACCACCTGCTCGGCCGGAACCTTCCCGGGCACCACGCCGACTCGCTCGGCGTCGTATCCGGCGACCTGCTGCCACTCGGTGGGCACCGGCCCGGGGTTGACCGCGAGGATCCTGACCCCCGAGCCGCGCAGCTCGGTGTGAAGGGCGTCCGTGAAGCTGACCGCAAAGGCCTTGGTGGCCGCGTACACCGACTCATACGGAAGCGGCTGCATGCCGGCCGTCGAGGCGACGTTGATGATCCCGCCGCTCCGCCGCTCGACCATCGCCGGCAGGAAGGCGTGCGAGAGGATGACGATCGCCTCGCAGTTGACCCTGACCTGGTCGGCGTCGCGGGAGGGATCGTGCTCGACGAAGGGGCCCGAGGTGCCGAACCCCGCGTTGTTGACCAGCAGGCCCACCTCGATCCCCAGCTCGGCGACTCGGCCCGCGAGGGCTTCCGCGTCCTGCGCAAGGTCGCAGGGAACGACGTGTGCCTTCGCGGGCAGCTCGCCCGCCAGCCGCTCGAGGCGATCGGCGCGACGAGCCACCAACGCCACGTCCCAGCCGCGGGCGGAGAGCTGGCGCGCGAACTGTTCGCCGATTCCCGACGAAGCGCCGGTGACTAGCGCGGTTTCGGCCACCGACTGACCCTATTCTCTTTCGTGAGGTGTCCACCGTCCCCAGCCAGTCGCCGACCGAGGCGACCCGATCGTTCGAGGATCGGGTCCGCGCCTGGGAGGGCGAATACCTGTGGGAGAGGGCGATGCCCTCCTATCCCGCGATTCGCCGCGAGCCCGAGCCGGACAGCGAGATCCGCACCCCGTTTCAGCGAGATCGCGATCGGATCGTCCACTCGAAGGCGTTTCGCCGCCTCAAGCACAAGACCCAGGTCTTCATCGCGCCGGAGGGTGACCACTACCGAACCCGGCTCACGCACACGATCGAGACCTGCGGGATCGCGCGCACGGTCGCTCGCGCGCTGGGCCTGAACGAGGACCTCGCCGAGGCGATCGGCCTCGGCCACGACCTTGGGCATCCCCCGTTCGGGCACATCGGCGAGGAGACGCTCGACCGGGGGCTCCGCGAGCGCGCGGGCCGCAGCTTCAGGCACAACCGCCAGTCGCTTCGGGTCGTGGACGTGCTCGAGCGAGACGGCCGCGGCCTCAACCTGACCGAGGCGGTCCGCGACGGGATCCTCAACCACACCGGATCGCAGCAGCCGTCCACGCTGGAGGGCCGGGTGGTGCGGCTGGTGGACCGCGTCGCCTACATCAACCACGACCTGGACGACGCCCTTCGGGCCGGCATCATCTCGCCCGACGACCTGCCGGCCGCCGAGATCGAGCGGCTCGGCCCGAGCGGCGCGAAGCGGATCGACACCCTCGCGCGCGACATCGTCGAGCAGTCGCGAATCGCCGGGGACATCGTCCAAAGCCCGGAGATCGGCGACGCGATGCTGATGCTCCGCCGGTTCATGTTCGAGCGGGTCTACCTCGGGGCCGAGGCTCGAAGCGAGCACGAGCGCGTCGAGCGGACCCTTCGGGGGCTCTTTGACCACTACACGGAGCACCCGGGCGAGATCCCGGAAGGGACGCCCGGCGCGGACGACCTCGAGCGGATCACCGACTACATCGCCGGGATGACCGACCGCTTCTGCATAGCGACCTTCAAACGCCTCGCCCTCCCGGAGGAGAGCCGCCTGTGAGGGCGCCTTGAGCCGATTCACCCCCGAGACCGTGGAGCGGGTCAAGGAGGCCGCCGACATCGTCCAGATCGTCTCCGCGCACACCGAGCTCAGGAGGGGCGGCGAGCGGTATACGGGACTCTGCCCGTTCCACGAGGAGCGGACGCCGTCGTTCTCCGTCAACCCCCGGGAAAAGCTCTACCACTGCTTCGGGTGCGGGGTCGGCGGCGACGTGATCAAGTTCGTCGAGGAGAAGGAGGGCCTCGGGTTCCCCGAGGCGGTCGAGACGCTCGCCGACCGCTACGGCGTCGAGATCGAGCTCGAGAGCCAGGACCCACGCCAGGAGGACGCCCGCCGCCGCCGCGGCCGCCTCGCCGAGCTGCTCGAGCGAACCACGCAGTTCTACGAGGCCTACCTGTGGGAGTCCGGCGAGGCCGACGGGGCACGGGGTTATCTCGAGTCGCGAGGTCTCGGCGCCGACGTGTTGAGGGCGTTCGGTGTCGGCTACGCGCCGAGCGCCTGGGATCAGGTCCTGACTCGCGGCCAGCGGGCCGGGTTCAGCGTCGACGAGCTGCTCGCGGCGGGACTCGTGCAGAAGGGCCGAAAGGGTGGCCACTACGACCGCTTCAGGGCTCGGATCACTTTTCCGGTCCGCGATTCACGCGGCAGGGTGCAGGGCTTCGGGGCTCGTGCCCTGCGACCGGACTCGAAGCCGAAGTACCTGAACTCCCCTGAGGGCGAGCTCTACCGGAAGAGCAGAACGCTCTACGGGATCGATCGCGCGCGCGGGCCGATCGCGAAGGCCGAGCGAGCGGTCGTGGTCGAGGGGTACACC
>JBOGZB010000236.1:0-2383 GCA_050697175.1 Solirubrobacterales bacterium
TCCTCAAGCCCGACGTCGTCGGCGACGAACACTACCGCACCGCCACCGACGTCCAGGAGGTCCTGCAGCGCTACAAGGAGCTCCAGGACATCATCGCCATCCTTGGCATCGACGAGCTCTCCGACGAGGACCGGCAGACGGTGTCGCGCGCCCGCAAGATCGAGCGCTTCCTCTCCCAGCCGTTCTTCGTGGCCGAGGTGTTCACCGGGCGTCCCGGCGTCTACGTGCCGGTCTCCGAGACGGTGCGCGGGTTCCGCGAGATCCTGGACGGCAAGCACGACGACCTCTCCGAGGGCGACTTCTACATGAAGGGGACGATCGACCAGGTGGTCGCCGATGCTCGCGGCGCGAACGGGTCGGACGGGAGCTGATCGCGGCTTGGCCGAGGCTCGCAACAAGCTCGAGGCACAGGTCCTGACGCCCGAGCGCGAGGTGTTCAGCGGCGAGCTGGTGCAGCTCTCCACCCGGACCACGCTGGGCGAGGTCGGCATCCTGGCCAGGCACGTTCCCATGGTCGCCCGCCTGGTGCCCGCGGAGCTGCGCCTCCATGTCGCCGAGGGCGAGACGCGCCGCTTCGCCCAGGGCGAGGGCTGGCTCGAGGTGTTCGCCAACCGAGCCCGCGTGCTGGTCTCGGAGGCGGTCCCGCCCGACGAGCTGGACCCCGCGGACCTTCGTAATCGCCTCGCCGAAGCCGAGCGAGAGCTGGGCGAGTCCGAGCCCGGCAGCGCGGCGCGTGACGCCGCCGAGCGCGAGCAGCGGCGACTCGAGGCGTTCCTCGAGATAGCCGACAAGCGATAGGTCGCGGATAATCCGCGAACGCAGACCGCGGAGCGACCGGACCACCATTCCGCCCCTCCGTCTCCCGTACGTTCTGTGATGGAAGAGCGCACGCTGACCGAGAAGCTGATCGGCTACGACACCTCCACCCCGGAGGGAATCGGGCTGTGCGCCGGGTTCATCAAGGGCTGGCTCGAGGCGCGCGACATCGTCGCCCGCCAGATCGGGGTCCGGGACCTTCCCGTCACGATCGCCGACGTCGGGCCCGAGGACGCTCCGAACACGGTGCTGCTGCACGGCCACGTGGACGTGGTCCCCGGGCGGGCAGAGCAGTTCGAACCGAGGGTCGACGGCGACCGCCTCTACGGGCGGGGCGCGTATGACATGAAGGGGGCGCTGGCCTGCCTGCTGCTCGCCCTGGCCGACCTCCGCGATCAGGACCGGGTACGGGTGCGGATGGGGATCGTCCCGGACGAGGAGTCCGAGGAGGCCGACGACCGGGCCGGCGATCGGCTCGTCAAAGCCGGCTTCCTGGGGGACTTCGCGATCACCGGCGAGCCGACCGACATGAACGTCGGCGTCGCCGCCAAGGGCGTCCTCGCCATGCGGATTCGGGTCTCGGGGCGCGCCGCCCACGGGGCGACCCCGTGGCTGGGAGAGAACGCGATCCTGCGAGCCCACGAGGTTTTCCGCGAAATCGAGGCGCTACCTTTTGCGGGCCGAAGCTCGGAGCTATTCGACCGGCCGTCGATCAACCTCGGCCGGATCCTCGGCGGCGACGCCCTGAACAAGGTCCCCGACACCTGCTTCATCGACGTGGACGTCCGCTATCTCCCTGAGCAGGACCCGGGCTCGATCCTCGCCGAGGTGGGCGAGCTGTCAGGAACCGAGGTGATCTCGACCTTCTCACGGCCGCCGGCGCTCGTCGACCCCGACTCGGTCTACGTGCGGGCCCTCCAGGCCGCGGCCACCCTGCACAGCACCGGAGAGGCGAGAGGGGTCGTGGGACGCGACGGCGCCTCGGACGCTGTGTGCTTCCTGCGGGCCGGCGTTCCGGCGGTCGAGTTCGGCCCGCTCGGAGACGGCCACCACGGCCCGGACGAGTGGATCTCGGTCTCGTCGCTCTCCGACTATCGGCGCTCGATCGTCGAGTTCGTCCACGAGCTTCCGAACGCGCTGGCGGCCGAGCCCGCCCGGCCCGAGGGGATCGAGGGTTGATCGGGGATGACGCCGGGCGCGAGCGCCCGGACGAACCCGACGACACCCCCGAGGACGGCGGCGACGCGCCGTCCGGCGCCCAGCCATCGCCCGAGGGCGGCGGCGAGTCGCCGAATGTCCCCCCGAATCCGCGCCCGTCGACCTGGGCGGGGAAGCAGGGCGCCGGCGACGAGCCCGAGCCCGACGCGCCCGACAGCGCCGAGCCCCAGGACGCGGATGCGCCCGAGGCCGGGCCCGCATCCGCTGAGCCGCCGGATGACACCGTCGAGGCCGACACCCCGGCGCTCGCCGACCGCGAGGCCGCTCGCGAGGCGGCGCTCGCGGGGCTTCGGGCAAGGACCGCCGAGCACGCCTCCAAGCAGCGCGTCGCACCCGCACCGGGGGTGCC
>JBOGZB010000237.1:0-5930 GCA_050697175.1 Solirubrobacterales bacterium
GCCGAGCTCGCGGCGCTGCTCGCCGATCCCCGCGCCCGCGAGCGCCTCGCGGCGGCGGCGAAGGCGGCGGCGGACGGGCCCTACTCCTGGGACTCGGTCGCCGAGCAGACCCTGGCCCTTTACCGCGAGCTCGAGCGGTGATCGCCGTCGCGATCGTCTTCTGGGCGTCCGTGGGAGCGCTGATCTATTCCCAGCTCGGCTACCCGGCGCTCCTCTGGGCCCTGGCTCGCGGTCGTTCCGAGCGCCCCGCTCCGGTCCTCGCCGACCCGCCGCCGACCGTCTCGCTGATCGTCGCCGCGAACGACGAGGAGGCGAGCATCGTCCGCTGGGTCCGCTCGACTTTGGCGGTCGACTACCCGCGGGATCGTCTCGAGGTGGTCGTGGCCTCGGACGGCTCTGTCGACCGGACTGCCGAGCTCGCCACCCGCGCCGGGGCCGACCTGGTCCTCGAGCTGCCCCGAGGCGGCAAGGTGGCGGCCCTGAACGCCGCCGTCGAGAAGGCGACCGGCGAGGTGCTCGCGTTCTCCGACGCCAATTCGGTCTGGGAGCCCGAGGCGCTTCGCCGGCTGGTCGCGCGGCTGGGCGAGCCCGAGGTCGGCTACGTGTGCGGGCAGCTCTGCCTCGACGGGGACGGGGGCGAGAACCAGGAGGGCCTCTACTGGCGCTACGAGATGGCCGTGCGCCGCCTCGAGTCCTCACTCGCCGGGGTCACCGCCGGCAACGGGGCGATCAACGTCGTTCGCCGCGAGGCCTACATCGCGCTCGAGCCGACCCGCGGCCAGGACATCTCGTTTCCGTTCGAGGTCACCAAGCGGGGCTGGCGGGCGGTCTTCGAGCCCGCGGCGGTGGCGCGTGAGCCGATGGCGGGCACTCTCGGCTCCGAGTTCCGGCGCAAGAGGAGGATGCTCACCGGAGCCTGGGCGACGATGCTCCGGCACGGGATGCTCGCGCCGCGGGGATATGGGCCGGCGTACGCGTTCGAGATCTTCTCCCACCGCGCGCTGCGATACGCGTCGCCGATTCTCCACCTGATCGCGGCCGCGGCGAACGTCGTGCTGCTCGGCGAGGGCTGGATCTACGTGGCGACGCTCGCCGCGCAGGTCGCGCTGCTGGCCGCCGCCGCGCTGGGGTCCGCGGTGCCGTTTCGGCCCTTCAGGATCGCTCGCTACTACGTCGCCGTGACCGCGGCGAGCGCCGCCGGCCTCTGGGACTACGCCCGACGAGGCGTGCCCCGGACCTGGGAGAAGGCGGAGGGGACGAGGTGAGCGGCGAGGCCGCAGGCCCTCGCCGGGGGTTGCCGCGGATCGTCGACGTGGCGCTCGCGGCGGTGGGGCTGGTCGTGACGAGTCCGTTGCTCGCCGCCGCCGCGGTGGCGATCAGGCTGAACTCGCCCGGGCCGGTCGTCTACCGGCAGCTGCGGTCGGGACGGCACGGGCGGCCGTTCGAGCTGCTGAAGCTCCGCACGATGCGCCAGGGCGCCGATCCGGTTGGAGTCGGCGTCCCCGTGCTGGAGGGCGATCCGCTGGTCACCCGGGTGGGGCACGTGCTTCGCCGCTTCTCGCTCGACGAGCTTCCGAACCTGGTCAACGTGGTCCGCGGCGAGATGGCGCTCGTCGGCCCGCGCCCGACCCTTCCGCCGCAGGTCGAGGAGTACACGCCGAGGCAGCGCCGCCGCCTCGAGGTCCGGCCCGGGGTCACCGGATGGGCCCAGGTCAATGGACGCGCCGAGATCCCCTGGGACGAGCGGATCGAGCTGGACGTCTGGTACGTGGATCATCGCTCCGCGAAGCTCGACCTGCGGATCCTGGCGCGAACCGCGCGGCTCCTGATCAGCGGCCGGGGCCTCTACGGCTGAGTCGCCTGCGGAACTCGAGTCTGCGGTTGTGGGCCGGATGCGTGCACGACCGCGCGCCCGACGCCGCCTTCGCTTCGGCGGGTAGCGTACGAGTGAGATGACGGCCCAGGTCGAGCTGCGCGACTTCCGCCCCGAGGACGCGCCGGCCGTTCACCGGTGGTTCAACGAGCCGCGGGTGACCGCCGACCTGGTCGGTCGCCGCGACGGCTTCTCCGAGGACGCCGCGCGCGCTTGGGTCACCCGCGCGATGGACTCCACCGAAGACCGAAAGTGGGCGATCGTCCTCGACGGCTCGCCCGAGCCGTCCGGCTTCGTCGCCCTGTTCGGGCTGAGCCGCGACACCGGGCCCGAGCTCGCCGTGCTGGTCGGCGACCCGGAGGCCTGGGGAAGGGGGGTCGCGCGCGAAGCCGAGCGCCAGGCGTGCATTCACGCATTCGACCACCTGCACGCGCACCGGATCCACGCCGAGATCCCGGCCACCAACCAGGCCGCTCAAAAGGTCGTGACCCACCTCGGCTTTCGGCGCGAGGGCGTGATGCGAGGGGCGATCCGGCGCGGCGACCAGACGATCGACAACGAGATCTGGGGGCTCCTGCCGGACGAGTTCACCGGCCGCGGGGGCCCGGCGAGCTGACCGGGGACGGCGACTCGCTGGCCGCCGAGCTGGTCGACGACCGGGGGAGGGCCGCGGAGAGCGACGACTTCTTCCGCTCGCGCGCCTTCTACGACGCCGAGGGCGTCACCCACACCCTGCGGATCGCGTCGGCATCGACGACGGTCGAGCTCCCGGCCTTGGTTCGCGAGATCCCGGGCTCCGAGCTGCTCGACTCGATCTCGCCCTACGGGTATCCGGGCGGCGTCGTCCGTGGCCCCGGCACCGAGCCTCCCGAGCCGTCGGCCGTGGACTGGTCGGGAACCGGGCTGGTCAGCGCCTTCGTCCGCGACCGCCTCGCCCGTCCGCCATGCCTCGGAGGCGCCACCGTGCGCTCCACCGTGCAGGTCCACGACCCGGCGGTCGAGCGCCGGCTGCGCTCCAGGTTCGCCGAGCAGATACGCCGAAACTCCCGGCTCGGATATCGGATCGAGACCGTTCCCGGCCCGGAGAGCCCGCCCGAGGCCCGCGCGGCCTTCTGGGCTCTGTACATCGAGACCATGGAGCGCGCCGCGGCGGCCCCCCGCTATTTCTTCGAGCCCGACTACCTGGACCGCATCCTCGACGACCCCCGCTCCTGGCTGTCGCTCTGCCTGGCTCCCGACGCGACGGTTGCGGCAGGGGCGATCGTGGCGGCGTCCGACGACCTGCTCCACTACTACCTCGGCGGCACCGTCGCGGCCCACCTCTCGCGCTCGCCGTTCAAGAACGTGGTCGCCGCGATGGTCGATCTTTCGGATCAAAGACGCACGCCGCTGAGCCTCGGCGGCGGGGTCAGCCCCGGCGACGGCCTCGAGGACTTCAAGCGCGGCTTCGCGAACGCCGAGCTGCCGTTCCACACCCACGAGCTGGTCTGCGACGAGGACGAGTACTCGCGCCTCAGCGAGGGACGAGAGACGAGCGGCTTCTTCCCTGCCTACCGCGCCGGCGCCTAGCTCGCCGCGCTGCGCGCGGGCCGGCCCGCGATTCCATCCCGGTCCGCGTAGAAGTCGTCGAGGAACGCCGCAAGCTCGTCGTTCAGCCTCGAGGGAGTGAGGCGCCACTCGAGGATCGAATTGGCGTTGACGAGCTGCGCGCCCGTTAGCTCTCCGGCCAGCATGTCCGCGTCGGAGAACGGGTGGAGCGGGTCGGCCGGGTGCCCGATCACCAGGGCGGGGAGGGTGATCTCGCGGCGCTCCTCGGGGGGAGGCGCTGCCCCGGCGAACAGGATCCCCTCCATCACCCCTCGTGACGCGAGCGGGTCGCGCCGCAGCCAGTCGAGGAAGATGTCGACCAGATAGTGCGTCCGAGGCACTCTCCGCAGGGCGCTCGACAGGGGCCCGAGCACCGGCTTGCCGATCCGGAGGCCGAGAAGCATCGGGGTGAAGATCAGGACCGCGCCCAGCAGCGCGTCCTCCAGCACCGGCATCTCGACGAACAGCCCGCCGGCTGCGCCGGGGTGATGAACCGCGAGCTCGAGCGAGACGTTGGCGCCGAGCGAGGTCCCGCCGACCACCGGCGAGCGGAGCTCCAGGTGCTCGATCAGTCCGGCAAGCTGCTTGGCGAACGAGCTCATCGAGTAGATGCGCATGTCCTCGGGCTTGTCGGACTCGCCGTGGCCGAGCAGGTCGACGAGGACCACCCGGAATCCGCGGGCGGCCATCTCGGGAGCCAGCGCGTCGTACATGCGCCGGTTCATCAGCAGGCCGTGAACCAGGACGAGCACCCGCTCCCCCTCGCCGTGAACCTCGTACGCGACCCGGTGGCCGCGATAGCGGAACGAGCCCTCCTTCACCATCGAGGCGGCCAAGTCTATTCGACCCCCAGCGGCGCCGAAGCGGTGGGGTCGACGGCTCGCTCCCACGGCCGCGACGCTCGCAGGGCGCTCAACACCGCGCGGGTGCCGGGGGCCCGGTTGAGCGCGTAGAAGTGGACCCCCGGCGCGCCACCGGCCAGGAGCTCCTCGCATTGGCGGGCCGCGAACGCCACGCCGAGCAGCGCCTCGGCCTCGGCGTCCCCTCCGAGCGCCTCCATCGCGGCCGACAGCTCCTGCGGAATCGACGCGTCGCAGAGGTCGCAGATCCGCGAGACCTGCGCGTAGCTCGCGATCGGGATCACGCCGGGGATGATCGGGACGTCGATGCCGATCGCCCGCGCCGACTCGACGAACTCGAAGTAGGCCCTGTTGTCGAAGAAGAGCTGCGTGATCAGGAAGCGGGCGCCCGCCTCGACCTTGGTCTTCAGATACGCGAGGTCGGCCTCGGGGCTCGGTGCCTCGGGATGGACCTCGGGAAAGCAGGCCCCCCCGATCGCGAAATCGTGGCGCTCGGCGATGAACGCCGCGAGCTCGGCGGCGCTCGAGAGCCCTCCATCATGGGCTTCGAAGCTCCCCTGGCCGCGTGGAGGATCGCCGCGCAGGGCGAGGACGTTCGTGATTCCCGCGGCTTCGAAGCGGCCGAGGATCTCGGCGAGCCCCTCGCGGCTCTCGCCGACGCAGCTCAGGTGTGCCATCGCCTCGAGGCCGTGGTCCCGCTTGATCCGGGTCGCGATCTCGACCGTCCCGTCGCGGGTCGCCCCGCCGGCCCCGTAGGTCACCGAGACGAAGTCCGGCTCAAGAGGCTTCAGGGCCTCGACCGTCTCGAACAGGGCGTCGGTGCCCTCGGGGGTCTTCGGCGGGAAGAACTCGATCGAGAAGACCGGCCCGTCCTGGCTGAGGATCTCGTCAATCCGCATCGTCGCCGGATGGTAGAGCGGTATCGGGGGATCCCGGCGCGGCTCAGGCGGGCGCGCTCGGCGCCGCCGGGGTCGTGGGCGGCTTCGGGGTCGGGTCGCCACCATGCCGCTTGACCCGCTCGCGGAACACCTCTTCGATCTCCTCCAGGCGCTTGCCCTTGGTCTCGGGCACGAACTTCCAGCAGAACCAGAGGGTCAGGACGCCGATCGCCGCGTAGAGCCAGAAGGCGCCGGTCCGGCCCAATTGATCGATCAGGACGAGGAAGGTCAGCGAGACGATGAAGTTGAAGAGCCAGTTGGCCATCGTCCCGACGGCCGCCGCCTTGCTTCGCACGTTGAGCGGGTAGATCTCGGCGTTCATGAGCCAGAAGATCGGTCCGAGGCTGATCGCGAAGGCGGCGACATAGGTCATCAGGCTGGCGATCGCGACGATCGACGAGCCGGTCCCGCCGCCACCGCCGATGAACGCCGCACCGAGCGCGAGGAGCGAGACGACCATCCCCGAGACGCCGCCGATCAGGAGGGTCCTGCGACCCGCGCGGTCGAGCAGCCGAAGCGCCAGGACCGTCATCCCGACGTTGACCACCCCGACCCCCACGGCCGCCAGGATCGCCGACGCGTCGGAGTTGACCCCGGTGAACTGGACGATCGTCGGAGCGTAGTAGATGACCGTGTTGATACCGGTCACCTGCTGCAGGACCGCCAGGCCGA
>JBOGZB010000238.1:0-1717 GCA_050697175.1 Solirubrobacterales bacterium
CGACCCGACCCCTGGGCAGCGCGTGACGCCTACGTCGACGTCGTCATCGGGACCGCCACGCCCGCGGCGTTCGGCGCTGCGTGGCTCGGCCCACAGGCCACGGGCCACGACCGTGCCGTGGTCGACACGCTCATGTCAGCCCAGCGGTGGCGCCTGGCGATGTTCGCCAGTTGTGGCTGGTTCTGGGATCGGCCGGATCGGCCGGAGCCGATCGCCGTCCGGCGCGCGGCGCGCTACGCCGCACGGCTGATCGATCGCCTCGCCGGGACGAACCTGGTCGCGACCCTCGATCCTGCCCTGTCGGACGACGGGGCCCGTATCCGTCGCGCTAGTGTCTCGCGCCGGAGTCGGCTTGCGTCTTGCGGACCGCCTTGGCGAGGATCTCGTCGGCGGTCTTGACCCAGGTGAATGGCGTCGCGCCGGCATTCCAGTCGCGGGTGAAGCGCTCGATCGCCGCCGAGAGGACGCGGACGTTCTCGAAGCTGCCCCGGCGGATCGCCTGGCGGGTCAGGATCCCGAACCATGTCTCGACCTGGTTCATCCACGACGCGCTGGTGGGAGTGAAGTGGAACGTGAAGCGCGGGTGCCGGACGAGCCACGCCTGGACGTCCGGCGTCTTGTGGGTGGAGACGTTGTCGAGCACGACCTCGACCTCGCCGCGCGGGTACGTCCGGGCCAAGAGGCGCAGGAAGGCGAGGAAGTCGTCACCCGTGTGCCGCTCTCGGGTCTCGTTGGTCACCCGGCCGGTCGCGACGTCGAGGGCCGCGAACAGCGAGAGCGTGCCGTTGCGCTTGTAGTCGTGGGTGTGGCGTTCGACCTGGCCGGGCTTCATGGGCAGCATCGGCTGGGTCCGGTCGAGGGCCTGGATCTGGGTCTTCTCGTCGACGCTGAGCACGATCGCCCGCGCGGGCGGCGCGAGGTACAGCCCGACGACGTCGGTGACCTTGGCCACGAGCTCGGGGTCGCGGCTGTACTTGAAGGTTTCGACCCTGTGGGGCTTGATGCGGCCCTCGGCCCATACCCGGCCGACCGTCGAGGCCGACACGCCGACCGCCTTCGCGAGGCGCGCCCGGCTCCAGTGGGTCGTCGCCTCGGGCTGGGTCAGGGTGGTCGCGAGGATCTGCTCGCGGACCTCGCGCCCGTACGTCCGGGGCCGGCCGGGGTGGGGCGCGTCGGCGAGACCCGCGAGCCCCTGCTCCTTGAACCGGCGGCGCCACAGCAGCACCGTCGGGACCGACACGCCGAGCTCCTGCGCGATCTCGACGTGGGCGGCACCCTCGGCCGCCCGGAGGAGGATCCGGGCACGCATCACGGTGCGCTGCTCGGTCGTGCCCGCCCGGGTCATCGCCCGCAGGGCTTCAGCTTCGGACTCGCTCACAGCCAACGGAGCGGCGGGATGCGCTGCCATGTCCCCGACAGTACGCCTATCCGATTCAAGAATCAAGCCCATTGCGGCGTGAGACACTAGTTGATCGAGACGGGATACATCGATCGCCGCGGGTCGTCGGACTCGTCGCGGCTGTCGACCCCCCACTGCAGGGCGGCCAGGCCGAAGAGGACCATGGCGGCGATGATGCCGAGGATGAACACATCCATGATGCGATGCCCACCTTGCTTGGTATATTGGACTAGGCCAAGGCCAACGCTACTTGGACTAGCACGCTATGTCAACTGACGAGAACCACACCGGACCGGGCGTCGTCGGAGCGTCCGGCGC
>JBOGZB010000239.1:0-5751 GCA_050697175.1 Solirubrobacterales bacterium
ACGCCCTCCCAGAAGTCGATCGAGGTCTGCCGGTCGGCCCCGACCAGCGTGATGTGATGGACCCCTTGGCTCTGAAGCTTCCGCATCGACTCGGCGGCCACCCTAGCGCTCGTCAACGGCCGTCGCCGAGGCGCGGACCGCGCGGGCCGGAGTCGAGCAGATCGACCCCCTGCTGCTCGTCGAGGTCGAGGTCGAGGTCGATCATCAACGCCGCGAGGCCCGCGTAGATGCCGACCAGAAGGTGGAGCTCGACCAGCTCGCGATCGCTGAACGCACCCCGCGCCGCGCCGAACAGCTCGTCGTCGGCGCGCCCGCGCTCGACGATCACCTGAACGAGAGCGAGGAGAGCCCGGTCGTCCTCGTCGAACGGACCGGGGTCAACATCGCCGGCCTCGAGCGCGCCGAGCTCATCGTCGCTCAAGCCGACCAGTCGCGCTACGGCGACGTGCTGGTGCCACTCATACTCGGCGCCCGTCAGCCGGGCGACGTGAAGGATCGCCAGCTCGCGCCGGCGGGGGGAGAGCTCGGCTTCGTTCCAGAGCCCACCGGTGAGGCGCAGGAAGTTCCGAAGCGCTCCGTCGCCGTGCGCCAACAGGCGGAAGACGTTCAGCGGGGGGACGCTCGAAAGGGCGCGCCGGGTCTCGTCGGAGAGCGCCGCGTCGTCCGGGTATGGGATGCGGGCCATCGCGATGGCCACGCTACACGCCCCAGCCGAGCGGCTCGTGACAGGAGCGACGGCGGATACGCGGAGGGGCGCCCGCGGCGGCTAGGAGCCGCCCGTTCCGGGCGGGAACTCTCGCGCCGCCTGGCGGCGCAACACCTCGATTCCCACAACGGCGAGCGCCGCGAGCGCGATGATCACCAGCACCTGCCCGAGGTTGTTGATCCCGGGTATGAACGACAGCCAGAGCAAGAACAACGCGGCCAACACCGAGTACACGGCGACCGGATGGTCGCGCAGGTACGGCGCCAGGAAGCGTCGCACCGCGACCTCGTGGCGGCCCGGGCCCGCCAGGGCGCCGCCGCCGATGAACGCCAGGCCGATCACGAGGACGAACAGCGCCCGCTGGCGAAGCCCCGCGGAGATGATGTCCCAGACCGACGTGATCGCCGGCTTGACGGTCTCCGAGGCAGCGACCGAATCGACTCCGTTGCCGATCAGGCGCCTGGCCAAGAGAACGAAGAGCGTCGCGACCACGATCCCGCCTCCGGCGGCGATCAGCGCCTCGCGGCGCCACCCCTTGGCCAGGAAGATGGCTCCGAAATAGAGCACGAGGGCCAGGATCGGAAGGACGAAGCCGAGGTTTCGAAGCACGCTGACCCCGGTCTGAAGCCCGGAGAGCTCACCCGACCCCATGATCACGAGCTGGCCCGGGGTCTGGACCGCCTGGCGGGACAGCAGGGAGTCGATCCGCGTCTGGAGCGTTGCCAGGGACGCATCGAGCCTTCCCACGTTCGCCTGGCTCGGATCGGCGAGCACCGCGGCGGTCCGCCGGTTGAGCGCGCTCACCCGGGCGTCGGCGTCGGCGAGGCGGCCTTGGAGCTTGGACAATCGGCCCTTGAGCTGGGAGGGGACGCTTCCCTCGACCCCCTTGATCGCTCCCTCGAGGCTCCTGATCTTCGCCTGGAGCTTCGCGGTGTTGGCGTGGAGGTCCTGGAGGTTCTGCTTCAGCTCGGGGGTCAGCTTGCCGGCCTGCACCTGGGAGAGCGTCGCCCGCGCCGAGGCGATCTTGCCCTGGGCCGACGTCAGGCGCTGGCGCAGGTCGGTGGTGAAGCTCTGGACCAGCCCCTGGAGCTTCGAGATCGTCGCCGGGTCCACCCCGAGGCGGGTCGCGAGGTCGGCGATCACGCTGCCGTAGTCGAGGGTGACGTTTCCCCCCGTGGTCGAGACGAACTGGTCCTTGTTCTCGATCAGGCTGACGAACTGCTGCTGGGCGGAGGCGATCGCCGTGGAGACCAGGGTCTGAACCTGGGGTGAGGCGAGCGCTCTCTCCGCCGCGTTGGTGGCGAGCTGCCTGGTCGCCGCCGAGACCGGAAGCGCCAGCGGCTTGGCCGCGCTCGGCAGCTCCTTTGCGATCTGGCCCTGGACGTCGACGTTGGCGTAGAGCTGGTCGACCGAGTAGGTCGCGAGCGCCTGCTGCACATCGGGGTCCTTGAGGATTTGGTCCGTCGTGCTCTTGATCTGATTGGTGTCGAGCGCCTCGCGCTGGACCCAGTTGGCGAAGATCGACAGGACCAGGACGACCGAGGCGAGGACGATCAGGGGCCAGACGATCGCGCGGCGGCGATGCCTGGGCTTACCGGTTCCGGCGGTGTCGGGCGGGGTGGTCATTCCGTGACGCTCGCACCGACCCTATCCGGGATCGCCGGGCCGAGACCGGCTGCCGCCCGGGAGGCTCGGGCCCGGGAGTCTCACCCGAGCCCGAGCCGGCCGTCACGTGGTGCTCGGCTCGCCGGAGCCGGCGTCGCGCTGGGCCACGGTGCGGCCGCCCACGATCGCGGCGACTCCGCCCGCCAGGCCGACGCCGAGCGCGCCAAGCGCCCATCCGGCGCCGCTCAGCTCGAGTCCGAGCGCGTTGTCGAGCGACACCTGCCCGGCGCCGATCGCGGCCAACGCGAACACGACCGTCGCGAGCACGAGGTTGTACTCGAACCCGTTCTCGGTCACGAAGAACCCGTTTCGAAGGTGCACGGTGAGCACCGCCGCCGTCATCACCGCGATCAGCGCCGCGGCGGCGAATGGGGTTAGGAGGCCAAGCGCGATCGACGCTCCGCCGAGGAACTCGGCCGAGCCGGCGGCCCACGCGTGAGCCTTGCCGGGGCGCAGGCCGATCTGCTCGAAGAAGCCGGCGGTGCCGTCGATCCCGTGACCGCCGAAGGCTCCGAACAGCTTCTGAGCGCCGTGGGCCGCGAAGCCGAGCCCGACGACGAGGCGAAGAGCTATGAGGGCGACTTCCATCTCTGCTGCTCCTTTGGTTGCCATGGAAACTATCTTCAGGCGAAGCCTAGCAAAGTGCTTAACACAGAAACTATTTCCTCCATTACTATTGTTGCCATGGCGCTGAGTGAGCGGCATCTGGACGCCTGGCGGGCCGTGGTGACGAGTCACGCAGCCGTAACCGACCGGATTCAGAAGGCCCTGGCCGCGGCGGACCTGCCGCCTTTGAGCTGGTTCGAGCTGTTGTGGGCTGTGAGGCGAAGCCCCGACGGGCGCCCCCGGATGAGCGAGCTTGCCGAGTGGCTGACCCTCAGCCGGGGCGGGATCACGAAGCTCGTCGACCGCCTCGAGCAGGCCGGCTACATCGAGCGTGTCTCCTGCTCGGAGGACCGCCGAAGCCTCCACGCCGAGCTGACCCCCGCCGGCGAGCGGATGCTGGACGAGATGCGGGACGCCTACCTGGTCGAATTGGAGCGCCACCTCGCCACCCTGACCGCGGACGAGGCCGAACTGCTGACGGTCGTGCTCGGGCGGGTCACGGGCAGCACCTGCGCCGACGCCGGTGCCTCGCAGACCGCAGCCGCTTGACACCCGGCTCTCCCGTACGGGACCCGCGCCGGCCCGCGTACCCTCCGCCGGACGATGAGTCAGCGAACGGGGGGCCGTAGCCCGGGAATCGACTCGGATCCGCCGATCTCGGCCGGGGGAGGGGGGTTCACCGGCCGGTCGGCCTGGGCGCGCAACCTCGCGGCTCCGGTCCGAGACTTCATGGGCGCCGAGACGGGCGGCGCCGTGGTCCTGCTCTGCGCGACGCTCGCGGCGCTGGCCTGGGCGAACTCGCCGTGGTCGGACTCATACGAGTCGCTTTGGGGGACGAAGCTCTCGATCACGCTCGGCGGCGGGGGCATATCCCTCGACTTGCGCCACTGGGTCAACGAGGGGCTGATGACGTTCTTCTTCCTGGTCGTCGGGCTGGAGGCCAAGCGCGAGCTCGACACCGGGGAGCTCCGCGAGCGACGTCGGATGGCGATCCCCGTCGTCGCCGCGGCCGGCGGCATAGCGGTTCCGATCGCGATCTTCCTGGCCTTCAACGCCGGCGGCTCGGGTGCCCACGGCTGGGGAGCCGCGATGTCGACCGACACCGCATTCGCGCTCGGGGTGCTGGCCCTGGTCGCGCCCGGCGGGACCCGCCTCCGGGTTCGCCTGTTGACCCTGGCGGTGGTCGACGACCTGATCGCCCTGATCGTGATCGCGACCGTCTACACCGACCATCTGTCGGTCCTCCCGCTCGCGATCGCGGCCTGCCTGTTCGCGGGCCTCCTGGCGCTGCGGTACCTGCCCGACGGCTCGCGCCGCCCGGTCGCGGTGCTGGTAGGGGTCGGAGTGTGGATCGCGCTTCTCGAGTCGGGGATCGACCCGGTCATCTCGGGGCTCGCGGTGGGGCTCGCGACCAGCGCATATCCGCCCAACCGCGACGACCTCGAGCGGGTCACAGAGCTGACCCGCTCGTTTCGCGAGCAGCCGACGCCGCAGCTCGCCCGCTCCGCGCAGCTCAGCGTCGCGTCGGCGATCTCCCCCAACGAGCGCCTCCAGCACCGGCTCCATCCGTGGACGAGCTTCGTGATCGTGCCGATGTTCGCCCTCGCGAACGCCGGGATCAACCTGAACGGGCAATTGCTCGGTGACGCGATCGGATCGCCGATCACGCTCGGGATCGTGTTCGGCTATGTGGTCGGCAAGCCGCTCGGCATCATCGCTGCATCGTGGCTCGCGTCGCGGCCCCGGCTCGTCGGCCTGAAGCGCTCTCTGAGCTGGCCGGTGATCGTCGGGGGCGGGACGGTGGCCGGGATCGGGTTCACCGTGTCCCTTCTGATCTCGAGCATCGCGTTCGACGGTCGCCAGCTCGAGGAGGCAAAGCTCGGCGTTCTGGCGGCGGCGCTCCTGGCAGCGGCGCTCGCGTTCGGAGTGTTCCGGGTGATCAGGAGGCTGCCGACCGCCGTGCGGGCGCGCCAGATCGCCGGCACGGTCGACGAGCTGCTCGACCTCTCCGACGAGGTCGACCCGGAGCGCGACCACATCCGCGGGCCGGAGGAGGCGCCGGTGACGCTGATCGAGTACGGCGACTACCAATGCTCCTACTGCGGCCAGGCCGAGGTGGTGATCCGTGAGCTGCTGGGTTCGTTCGGCGACGACCTGCGCTATGTATGGCGCCACCTGCCGCTCAACGACGTCCACCCGAACGCCCAGCTCGCCGCCGAGGCGACCGAGGTGGCCGCCGAGCGGGGCGACTTCTGGGCGATGAACGACAAGCTCCTCGATCATCAGGACAAGCTGACGCCGCCCGACGTCGGACGCTACGCCGAGGAGCTCGGCATCGAGTCCGAGCCCTTCTGGGACGAGCTTCGCACCCGCAGGCACGCTCCCCGGGTCGCGGAGGACGTCGCGAGCGCCGACGCCAGTGGGGTGGCGGGCACGCCGAGCTTCTTCATCAACGGCAGGCGCCACAACGGCGCCTACGATGCCGTGACGCTGACGCGGGCCGTCCGGGCGGCCAGGACGAGGGTGCGGGCACGCGAGACCGCCGGGGCCGAGGAGCGCGCCGGTGAGTGACCTGCCCGGGCCGATCGGCGCCGGCGATGCGGAGACGCCCGACCGCGACGGCGCGTTTCCCCGCCTCAGCGCCGAGCAGCGCGCGCGACTGCGCGGCCTCGGCAGCACTCGAAGAGTGGAGGCGGGCGAGATCCTCTTCAAGGCGGGCGATCGGGGAGCCGACTTCTTCGTGGTCGAGTCGGGGGCGGTCGCGATCGTCCAGG
>JBOGZB010000240.1:0-1523 GCA_050697175.1 Solirubrobacterales bacterium
GTGGTCGCGTTGGTCATCGTCTCGAGCGTCGTGAAGGTCTTCGAGGAGACGATGAACAGGGTCTCGGCCGGGTCGAGGTCCCGGGTCGCCTCGGCGAAATCGGTTCCGTCGACGTTCGAGACGAAGCGGAAGATCATCTCCCGGCGCGAGTAGTGGCGAAGCGCCTCGTACGCCATCACGGGGCCGAGGTCGGATCCGCCGATCCCGATGTTCACTACGTTTCGGATCGGCTTCCCGGTCTGCCCCTTCCAATCGCCGGATCGCACCCGCTCGGTGAACGCCGCCATCCGGTCGAGCACCTCGTGGACCTCCTTGACCACGTCGACTCCGTCGACCACGAGCGAGCGCTCGCGCGGCATTCGGAGCGCGACGTGGAGCACGGCGCGATCCTCCGAGACGTTGATGTGCTCGCCCCGGAACATGGCCTCGCGCCGCTCGGCGACGCCGGTCGCCGCGGCGAGGTCGGCGAGGAGGCCGATCGTCTGGTCGGTGATCCGGTTCTTCGAGTAGTCGAGGTAGAGGCCCTCGGCTTCGAGGGTCAGTCGCTCGCCCCGGTCGGCGTCGGCGGCGAACAGGTCCCGCAGGTGCAGCCCGCCGATCTCGGCGTGGTGATCTCGCAGGGCGCTCCAGGCGGGAAGCCCGGTCAGCGGAGCGGCCTCGGACGGCACCTCCGTCACGCCCTTCCCGTCGGCTCGTGCCACCCGGACGTGCCGCCGACCAGCTCGTCGGCCTCGGCCGGCCCCCAGGTGCCGGGCTCATAGGGATGGATCGGGGTCGCGTCGCCGAGGATCGGCTCGACGACCTCCCACGCCGCCATGACGCTGTCCTCGCGGGCGAAGAACGTGGGGTCGCCGCGCATCGCGTCGCCGAGCAGCCGCTCGTACGGCGGCATCTCGTCGGGATGGTGGTGGCGCGCTACGAGCTCCACGTCCTCACCCTTCAGCTTCTCGCCGGGAACCTTTGCGCGGGCGCGCATCGCGATCGCGACGTCGGGGCTGAGCGCGAATCGGATCGAGTTGGGCTCTCCGGGACGCGGCTCGTCGAAGACGATCTGCGGGGGACGCCGGAACTCGACCAGAACCTCGGTGGCGGTGGTCGGCAGGCGCTTGCCCGCCCGGATCAGGAACGGGACGCCCGACCATCGCCAACTGTCGACGTGGAGGCGCACTGCGGCGAAGGTCTCGACCGTGGAGTCGGGGGCGACCCCGTCCTCGTCGTGGTAGCCACGGAACTGACCGCGGACGATCCGCTTCTCGTTCAGCGGAGCGATCGACTTCAGAAGCCGCGCCTTCTCGTCGCGAAGCGCCTCGGGATCGTGCTCGGCCGGCGCGTCCATGACCAGGGTGGCGAGCACCTGCATCATGTGGTTCTGGATCACGTCCCGGATCGCGCCCGCCTCCTCGTAGAAGCGGCCGCGGCCGGCGACGCCGAAGCTCTCCGCCATCGTGATCTGGACGCTGCGAACGTGGACCCGGTTCCAGATCGGCTCCAGGAACGAGTTCGCGAACCGGAAGTAGAGGAGG
>JBOGZB010000241.1:0-5736 GCA_050697175.1 Solirubrobacterales bacterium
GTTCCGGAACGCCTCGGCAGCCAGCTCCGATCGATCGCCGGACCGGCAATAGAAGATCACGGGCCGATCCTCGGCGATCGAGCCGGCGGCGTCGGAGAGCTCGTTGATCTCGATGTGGCGGGCCCCCCCGATCCTGCCGGCGGCCCACTCCTGCGGGCTGCGAATGTCGATCGCCTCGGCCCCGTCGGCGATCAGCGCTGCGGCCCGATCCGGGGCGATCGCCGTCTCGATTGCGGCATCCGAGGCCACGCCGTCAGCTTAGAGGGCGAGCCCGCCCTGACGCCGCCCCCGCGGTACGTCCTGGCCCCGTGCGCCCACGACTCCTATCCTCTGCGTCTCGAATCCGACCGAAGGGAGATCCGCTCCATGCCCGAAGCCGTGATCGTCGACGCCGCCCGCACCCCGATCGGACGCGCGTTCAAGGGATCGTTGGCCCAGCTTCGACCCGAGGAGACGGCGGCTTTCGTCGTCGACCGGCTGCTCGAGCGAAACCCGGATCTGGCGCCCGAGACGATCGAGGACGTCTACTGCGGATGCGGGATGCCCCAGGGCCTCCAGGCGTTCAACGTCGCCCGGATCGTCTCGCTTCTCTCCGAGCAGCTTCCCGAGACGGTTACCGGGACGACGATCTCCCGCTACTGCGCTTCCTCGCTCGACGCGATCCGCCACGCGGCGAACGCGATCAAGGCGGGCGAGGGCGACGCCTACGTCGCCGCCGGGGTCGAGTTCGTGAGCCGCTTCAACGAGCGCACCGAGCCGGCCGGCGCCGACGATCGGAACCCGAACCTGATCGGCGAGAACGGCCAGCCGAACGCCTACATCGACATGGGCTTGACCGCCGTCAACGTCGCGAAGCGCTACGAGGTGAGCCGCGCCGACATGGACAAGTACGCGCAGCGCTCACAGGAGCTCGCGGTCGCGTCGCAGGAGGACGGCTTCTTCGACCGCGAGATCGTCCCGGTCACCGACCAGGACGGCAACGAGGTCGCAAGAGACGACGGGCCGCGTGCGTCGTCGACCCTCGAGAAGCTCGCCGAGCTCCCCGAGGCGTTCGGCGACGGCGGCGTGACGGCCGGCAACTCGTGTCCGCTGAACGACGGCGCCGCGGCGGTCCTGGTGATGTCCGACACCAAGGCCAAGGAGCTCGGCCTGACCCCGAAGGCGCGGATCATCAGCGCCGCGACGTGGGGGATCGAGCCCGAGTACATGGGCGTCGCCCCGATCGGCGCGATCAGGAAGGTGCTCGAGAGAACCGGCATGTCGATCTCCGACGTCGACGTGGTCGAGCTCAACGAGGCGTTCGCCGCGCAGGTGATCCCGATCATGGCCGAGTCCGGGATCCCGCTCGAGAAGCTCAACACCCACGGCGGCGCGATAGCGCTCGGCCACCCCTTCGGGATGACCGGGGCGCGGATCATGACCACCCTCCTGAACGTGATGGAGACCGACGATCACGCGGTCGGCCTGGAGACGATGTGCGTCGCGGGTGGCCAGGGCGAGGCGATGATCGTCGAGCGCGTCTAGCGAGTCGAGCGGGCGGTCGGGACTGACTGAGCCGATGCCGGGCGACGGTGCGAGCGCGGGGGATACGCGCCGCACCTACCTCGCCGCGGAGCGCACCCAGCTCGCCTGGTGGCGAACCGGGCTGACGGCGATCGCCGTCTCGCTGGCGATCGGGCGAGTCGTCCCGGAGCTGAGCCACAACTCCCTTCAGTGGCCGTACACGGTGGTCGGCTGCGCGTTCGCGGTCTACGGGATCGCGCTGATCGCCTACGGGACGGTCCGCGCTCGCGCCGTCGATCGGGCGATAGCCGCGGGGAGGTACGCGACCAGCGCCGACCGGGTCCTTGGCTGGCTGACGTCGGGGGGAGTCGTGCTCGGCATCGCGACGTTGATCCTGGTCGCGATCGACTAGCCCCAGTCCGGCACGTCCCCGCTTGGCCCGCCGCCCCTTGGGCGACAATCCCGGCGATGCCTGAGCCACGGCGCAGCTCGCGACGCGACCGCGGGCGTCCAAGCCCGGCGCTCGTCCAGCGCCGCCGCCGCGCCGCGCTCGTCGCGCTCGCCGGCCTGGCGCTGTTCGCGGGCCTCGCGATCGGCTCCTGCGGCGGCGGCACGACGCTGACCCGCGAGCAGCAGCTCCAGGCCGAGCGCGCGTCCGAGCCGGTCCACTTCACGGTCTCGGTGAGCGGTGACCTGCTGATCCATTCGCCCCTGTGGGAGCGTGCGCTGGCGCTGGGCGGGGGCGACAAGTACGACTTCGCGCCCGAGCTCAACCAGTTGAAGCCCTACGTCGCAGCCGCCGATCTCGGCATCTGCCACGTCGAGACCCCGATGACGCCGGCGCCCCCGACCAGCTATCCGATCTTCAACACGCCGCCGGCGCTCGCCGACGGCATCAAGGCCACCGGATGGGACGTCTGCGACACGGCGTCGAATCACTCCTTCGACCAGGGCCAGACGGGCATCGACGACACCGGCAAGGCACTCGACCATGCCGGCGTCGTCCACACCGGATCCTTCCCCTCGGCGGCCGCGCAGCGCAAGCTGGTGATCCGCGACGTGAACGGCGTAAAGGTGGCCTTCCTGGCCTTCACCACGGACACCAACGGGATTCCCGCCCCGCACCCCTGGTCGGTCAACATCGCCAGTCCGGGCCGCATCCTCGACGACGCCAAGCGGGCCCGGAAGGCAGGTGCCGAGGCGGTGATCGTGAACGTCCACTGGGGCGGCGAGATCGTTCCCGAGTACCAGGTGGAGCCGAGCTCGGGCCAGCTCGCTCTGGCCAAGAAGCTGACAGCGTCGCCGCTGATCACCGCGGTGGTCGGCCAGGGGCCTCACGCCGTGCAGCCGATCGAGCGCATCAACAAGAAGTTCGTCGTCTTCAGCGAGGGCAACCTGATCTCCAACCAGAGCCCCGACTACGGGCTGCCGGCCTCGAGCCAGGACGGGATGGTGGTCCTGCTCCACTGCGTCGCCGACGGGAGCTCGGTCAGGGTCGAAAAGGTCCGTTACGTGCCCGTCTACGTCAGCCATCCCGATTACGAGGTGCTGCCGATCGGCGATGCGCTTCGAAAGGGCGAGGGCGACGCAACCGCGCTGCGCGACTCCTACAAGCGCACCGTGAGCGTGGTCGGAACCGGCAGCGGGATCGAACCGGTCCCGCCGCGCCTGCCGGGCGGATAGGGAGGCGGCGGAGGGCCAATACGATCAGGGCGTGGCCCTGCCGCTCGAGCCGCCCGTGAAACCGCAGCTCGCGCTGTCGCGAAAGGCGCTGCCCGAGGGCGAGGAATGGATCTACGAGCCGAAGTTCGACGGCTTCCGCGTGATCGCGTTCGTCGATGGCGCCGAGGTCTATCTCCAGTCGAGGGGAGGCAGGCCGCTTCGCCGCTACTTCCCCGAGCTCGAGCTCCCCGCCGGCCGCTACGTGCTCGACGGCGAGCTCCTGATCCTCGGTGCGGACGGCCATGAGGACTTCGACGCGCTCCAGAACCGCCTCCACCCGGCCGAGTCACGGGTTCTGATGCTCGCCGAGCGCACGCCCGCGCTGATGCGCGCCTTCGACCTCCTGGCCGAGGGGTCTCGCGCCCTTCTCGATCGGCCGTTCGCCGAGCGGCGCGAGCGCCTCGAGTCGCTCGTCGCCGGCCTCGGCGGCAAAAAGAAGTCGGCCGCCGGCTCGATCGACCTGACGCCCCTCGGTCGAGCCGCGGCCAAGGCGGCCCCGTGGCTCGAGGGTGGCGAGGGGGTGGTCGCCAAGCAGCTCGGCGCCCCCTACCGTCCCGGCGAGCGCAAGGGGATGGTCAAGGTGAAGCGGGTCCGGACGGCCGACTGCGTGGTCGTCGGCTGGCGGCCCGGCAAGGAAGAGGGCACGGTCGGCTCGCTGATCCTCGGCCTCTACGACGACGGCGACCTTCGCGTCGTCGGCCACACCTCGGGCTTTCGCGCCGCCGAGAAGCGCGAGCTGGTCGCAACGCTCGCCCCGTATGAGACCGGCGAACGTGGATCGGCCGATCCCAGCCGCTGGGCCTCGGAGCGAGACCTCGAGTGGATTGCGCTTCGGCCCGAGCTCGTGGTCGAGGTGAGCTTCGACCACGTCAGCGCCGGACGGATCCGCCACGGGACCAAGGTTCTGCGCTGGCGCGAGGACAAGGACCCGAGGGACTGCACCTTCGACCAGCTGGCAAGCTGAGCCGGGTCGCCGGCGCCTTTTGGGCGCTATGCGACCGAAAAGCGCCAAGCGCCAGGTGCCCCGGGACCTCTAGATGCCCGAAGCCCTGTAGGCCCACCCGTTCCATGCGCTGAGCGTGCGCTTGGCGCCGCGCCAGTTCTGCTCGATGTGCAGGTGGTCGATGTGGTCGCTGCAGGAGTCTTCGCAGGGTCGCCATCCCTCGTGGTCGTGGATGACGCTCCAGATGTGCTCGTCGTAGATGATCACCTCGATCCCCCAGCGGCGTGCCATCGCGCGCGGCTTTCCGAGCGAGTCCTTCCTCAGGAAGTAGTGAATTATCCGGTGCGCCTCCCGGCGCTGATTCGGGACGGTGGCATCCAGCGCCCAATCGAGGGCGCGGCCCTCGGCGTGAGTCGAGAGATGGTTGGTTCCGGCGACGTTGCGGCAGTTGTAGATGCCCAGCGAGTGGCCATGAAACCAGTGGTCGATGTATCGCCTCAGCGAGATCGTCCCGGGCTGTGCCCTGCCTCGGCAGCGATCACCGACCGGGGCGTAGCCGAGGCCCTCGGGTGATGGCGCCCCTCCGCGCACGGGCAGGTGGCGGGCATCGACCTGAGCCGGGTGCTTTCCCGGCTTCACGGTGTGGGGTCGCTTCGCAGCCATCGCCGCCGGCGTCGTGCCCACGAGTCCGCAGACGGCCGCAAGCGCGAGCGTCAACCAGCCGCGCGTGGGAATCCTCGTCCTCACTTCCTCCGCCTGCTCGGCCGCACGCGCTTCGGCTCGTCCGGATTCGAGAGCCGGACCTCGTGGCCGGCCGCCTCGACCGTCGTATGGCTCCCTTTCTCGGCCACGGGTGGAAGGATCGTGCCGTATTCGAGCAGGAGGAGCGCGATGGACGAACTGACGACGATCACCTACGACGTGGACGGCCGGATCGCCCGGATCACCCTCGACCGGCCGGAGCGCGGCAACGGGATCACGCTCGCGATGCCGCGCGAGCTGGCCGGCTGCGTGGAGCGGGCCGACCTCGACCCCGAGGTGCGGGTGATCGCGCTGGCCGGGAACGGCCCCGGCTTCTGCGGTGGCTATGACCTCGCCGATTCGGCCGAGGGGATGTCGGACGGGTTCGGCCGTGGCGACGTCTCTGCGGGCTCGCCGCTCGACCCGGCGGTCCAGGCGGCCAACCACGACCCGGGCGGGGTCTGGGACCCGGTCATCGACTTCCAGATGATGTCGCGAAACGTTCGCGGGTTCATGAGCCTCTTTCACTCCGACAAGCCGGTGGTCTGCAAGGTGCACGGGTTCTGCGTCGCCGGGGGCACCGACATGGCGCTGTGCTCGGACCTGGTCGTCGCCGAGGACGAGGCCAAGATCGGCTATCCGCCCGCCCGCGTGTGGGGGGTTCCGACCACGGCGCTGTGGGCCTGGAGGATCGGTCCGGCGCGCGCCAAGCGCCTGCTGTTGACCGGCGACTCGATCTCGGGGGCCGAGGCGGTCGAATGGGGGCTGGCGACCGAGGCGGCGCCGACGCCCGACCTCGACCGGCGCTTCGAGAGCCTGCTGGAGCG
>JBOGZB010000242.1:0-3242 GCA_050697175.1 Solirubrobacterales bacterium
GCCCGCATGGTTCCGCCGTTCACGTCCACGTCCCCCGACTTGCCGCTCGGCGGGACGGTGACCTGAAAGTCGGGGAGCGTGGCGGCGGTCAGCCCGGCCGGGCCGAACATGGCCGCCTCGCGGCCGGTCAGGTCGTGGACCTGCGCGAGGTCTGCCGACGGCGTCGTGGTCGAGACCGCGAGCGAGCCGACCCCGCCGTCAGATCCCCGCAGGCCGAGCCTTGAGGGTGCGATCGCCGGAAGGTGCCCGACCGATGCGACCACGCGGCCGCTCGAGTCGCGAAGGACCAGGAACCGGACGTGGTCCTGTGCCGCAGCGGCCCGTGCGGCGCTCCGGATCTGGGTCGCGTCGCCGGTTTGAAGGGCGAGGCCGAGCGCCGGGTCGCGGCCGATCCGGTTGGCGGCTCGCCCGGCCGTGGCGGCGTCGTTTCGATAAACGGCCAGCGCCGTCTCGAGGCCCGCGGCGAGCCGGGCGTCCGCCTTGCCGTTCCTCGACTGGGCTGTCACCTGCGTGACCAGCACGGCGACCGCGATCATCGGCATCACGACGATCAGGAGGAAAAACAGCGTGAGTCTGCCGCGGAAGCTCAATTCGATCCACCAGCTTAGATCGGCATATGTACGGCTATCCTTGCCTACCGGGACGCCTTACCCCTAAATCGACGTCCCGGCGAGGGGCTATAGCTCAGTTGGGAGAGCGCCTGGATCGCACCCAGGAGGTCGCCGGTTCGAGCCCGGCTAGCTCCATCTCCCGCTGCTCGCCGAGTAGCTCGGCCAGCTCGTCCTCCACGGGCGCCAGTCTGACGCAATGACCGACGTGGACCTGAGCCGTGCGCCGGGTGAGCAGACCTAATGACTACGCGATCACTTCCGAGTCTTCAAGATGGCTGTCGGAATGCGTGACGAGCTGCTTTGCGTAATCGAGATCCCGAAGGGGAGCCGCAATAAGTACGAGCTCGACCACGAGACCGGGGCGATCAAGCTGGATCGGTTCCTGTTCTCGTCGGTGCACTATCCGACCGACTACGGCTTCTTCCCCGGCACCTGGGCGCTGGACGACGATCCACTGGATGCGATGGTCTGCGTCTCGGAGCCGACCTTTCCCGGCTGCCAGATCGCGGTCAAGCCGATCGCCCTCTTCCGCATGCGCGACGACAAGGGGATCGACGACAAGGTTCTGTGCGTGCCCGAAACCGACCCGGGCTGGAACTCACTCGAGGTCCTCGAGGACATCCCGCAAGGGCTGCGGGACGAGATCGCCCATTTCTTCTCGATCTACAAGGATCTCGAGCAGAAGCAGGTCGAGGTGGACGGCTGGTACTCACGTGAGGATGCGCTGGAGGAGATAAAGGCTTCGCGCTCTCGGTATCAGGACCGCTTCGGCGACCGCCAACGGGTCGAGTGACGAATTCCACCGCCTGGGATACCAGCGGCTGCTTTTGGACGAGCGATGGAGCCCTCGTCTGCTGCCGGCGCGCCCCCATCATGTTTGGGGCTGAAACTCCATGAACCTGATCGATCTGTCGGCGCCGATCAAGCAGGGGCCGCCCGACCAGCTCGACGCGCTTCGGGTCGACGTCACCTACGAGGACCACGGTGCGGGAGCCGCGCTGATCGAGCAGCTCTTCGGCGTCGGACCCGAGCTGCTGCGCGACGGCGAGGGGTGGTCGAACGAGACCTTCACCCGGCTCGGAACCCACAGCACCACCCACATCGACGCCCCTTGGCACTACAACTCGACGATCGGCGGGACGCGAGCCAAGACGATCGACGAGATGCCGCTCGACTGGTACTTGCGGCCCGGGGTCGTGATCGAGGCGGTCGACCGCGACGAGGGCGAGGCACTGAGCGCGGCCGACGTCCGCGAGCGCCTTCCTCGGGACCTTGAGCCGCGCGACATCGTGCTCGTCCACACCGGCCGCGACGCCTTCTATGAGGCGCCCGACTACATGGCGCGCGGGCCCGGCGTCACCGCCGAGGCGACCCGCTGGCTGTACGAGCAGGGAGTCCGGGTGATGGGAATCGACGCGTGGGGCTGGGACGCGCCGCTCCACCTGCAGGCGGAGCGCGCCAAGGCCGAGGGCAAGCCCGGGATCTTCTGGGAGGCCCATCAGGCCGACCTCTCCTATTCGCAGATCGAGCGGATGGTCAACCTCGGCGAGCTGCCGCCGGAGGGCTTCGACGTCGCCTGCTTTCCGCTCCGCCTGATCGGCGGGAGCGGAGCGCCCGCCCGGGTCGTCGCGATCCTTCCCTGACGGATCCACGCGGCGCGTTCGGGCCGCCGTCAGCTCCGAAGGAGCCGCCCGACCGCGCCCATCAGCTCGTCGACCGGGGCGTCGTCGCCGGACGAGCCGTCGCGCATGCAGTTTCGAACGTGGTCGTCGAGCAGCCCGAGCGCCACCCCGTCGAGCGCCGCCTGGGCGGCGTGGATCTGGGTCAGGACGTCGATGCAGTAGCGCTCGTCCTCGACCATCCCGCCCACCCCGCGGACCTGGCCCTCGATCCGGGCCAGGCGCTTCAGGAGCTGCTCCTTGGATGCGGCGTATCCGGGCGCCTCGCTCATCGCACCAGTATATACCCTGGTAGGGTATACCTCCCGGTAGACGAGCGAAGGCGTCGGATCAAGAGATGAACGAAGTTCTGAGCACGATCGGCGAGGGGCTCAAGCAATCCTTCCTGATGGCCTATGAGGTCTGGTGGGCCCTGGTGCTCGGATTCGCGATCTCGGCGATCGTCCAGTCCTGGGTCCCGCGGGAGCGGATCGAGGGGGCGCTGTCGGGGAGCGGCCCCGGGCCGCTCGCCAAGGCCACCGGTCTCGGCGCCGCGTCCTCGTCATGCTCGTACGCGGCGATCGCGATCGGCAAGTCGCTGTTTCAGAAGGGCGCCTCGGCGACGACCATGCTCGCCTTCCAGTTCGCGTCCACCAACCTCGTCTGGGAGCTGGGCCTGATCCTCTGGATCCTGATCGGGTGGCAGTTCGCGCTGGCCGAGTACCTGGGCGGCATCCTGATGATCGTGCTGATGGCGGCGGTCCTGAGGCTGTTCGTGTCACCCCGTCTCGAGGAGCGGGCTCGTCGCCACGCGCAGGAGGCCCAGGCCGGGCACGAGCACCACGCCACCGCGGGCGAGCGCCTCACCGTCGGGCAGCGGCTGACCTCGATCGACGCCTGGTCGGACGTCGCCGACAACTTCCGCAGCGACTGGCGGATGCTCTGGAAGGAGATCTCGATCGGCTTCCTGCTC
>JBOGZB010000243.1:0-3113 GCA_050697175.1 Solirubrobacterales bacterium
GTCCTGGGCCGCCGAGGAGGGCACGGCGAGAACGCCGACGACCACGTCCTGGGCCTCGACCACCCGGCCCAGGTCGTCCACCCCATGGACCTCGACGTCGCCGTAGGCCTTGCCGACCACTCGCCGATCGACGTCGAAGATCGCGACGATCTGAAATCCGTGATCGGCGAAGACGTCGGAGCTCGCGATCGCCTGGCCGAGGTTCCCGGCACCGAACAGAACGATGTTGTGCTGGCCCGAGCTGCGAAGGATCCTCCGGATCTCCTCGACCAGGGAGTCGACCCGGTAGCCGACGCCGCGCTTTCCGAACTTGCCGAAGCCCGACAGGTCGCGGCGGATCTGGGTCGAGTTGATGTGCGTGTACTCGGCCAGTTCCTGCGAGGAGATCGTCTCCTTGCCCATCTTTCGCGCCTGGATCAGGACCTGGAGGTAGCGCGACAGGCGCGCCGCGACCCCGAGCGAGAGCCGGTCGCCGTCGGTGAGTGTCATCCCCGAGGCCCCCTCGGCCAGGGCAGGCTCGTCACCGGTCATCGGACGCCCGCCCGCGCAGCGATCATCGCGGGACAGTATCGAGCCTGACGAGCAGCCGTGCGGGCTCGAAGGCGAGCTCCGAGACGACCTCGCCGTCGAGCTCGACCACCGGGATCCGCTCCAGATAGCGGGCGTGGAGCGCCTCGTCGCGCTCGATGTCGACCTCGCGCACCTCGAAGCCGCGGTCGGCGCGAATGGCCTCGATCTCGGCCCTCGCCTCGTCGCACAGGTGGCATCCGTCGCGCCCGTAGAGGACCACGACACTCAAGCGAGCGCGTCCCAGCCGAGGTAGCGCGGGTACGGCGTCGGGGCGAGGAACCGAGCGGCCGACGCGATCATCGCCGCGTTGTCCGTGCACAGCTCGCCGGGCACGAGCTTGAGGCGAACCCCCTTGCTCTCGCAGATCGACGCGACCCGCTCGCGTAGCAGCCCGTTCGCCGCCACCCCTCCGCCAAGCGCGACGGCGTCCCAGTCTCCGACGCTCAGCGCCCGATCGAGCTTCGCGGTGAGCTGGCCGACGACCGCGGCCTGATAGGCGGCCGCCAGGTCGGCGCGCCGATCGCCCGCCGCGTCCTCCCCGAGATCGCGGACGGCATAGAGCAGCGCCGTCTTCAGGCCGCTGAAGCTGAAATCGAGGCCCGGGTTCCGCGCCATCGCAACGGGGAAGTCGAACGCGGTCGGGTCGCCGTCGGCCGCCTCTCGCTCGATCGCCGGGCCGCCGGGATAGCCGAGGCCGAGCAGCCGGGACCCCTTGTCGAGCGCCTCGCCGGCGGCGTCGTCGAGGGTCTGCCCGAGCACCTCGTATCCGCTCGGCTCCCGGACCCCGGCGAGCAGGGTATGCCCCCCACTCGCAACCAAGCACAGGAACGGCGGCTCGAGCGGGCCGGGCTCGAGGAAGCTGGCGGCGACGTGGCCGTGCAGATGGTCGACCCCGGCGAGCGGCTTTCGAGCTCCCGCGGCGAGCGACTTCGCGGTCGAGACGCCGACCAGCAGCGCACCCACCAGGCCTGGGCCCCGGGTGACCGCGAAGGAGTCGATCTCGGCGAGCTCGGTGCCGCCATCCGCGAGGGCCGCGTCCACGACGGCGTTGACCAGCTCGAGATGATGACGCGACGCCACCTCGGGCACGACGCCGCCGAAGCGAGCGTGGTGAGCGGCCTGCGAGGAGATCACGTTGGAGCGGATCAGGCCACCGTCGACGACCGCGGCGCACGTGTCGTCGCACGAGGTCTCAATCGCGAGGATCAACGGCGGATCGTGAGCCCGATCAGGCTCGGACCGCGGCCTGGGACGACTCGAGCCACATGATCAGGGCATCCTCCCCGTTGTCGTGGTAATAGCGGCGCCGATGCCCGGCGCGGCGAAAGCCGAACTGCTCGTACATCGCGATCGCGCCGTGATTGGACGTTCGCACCTCGAGCGTGTAGCGGGCGTCGTCCCCGGCCTCCTCGAAGAGTCCCTCCAGGAGCCGGCGGGCGATCCCCTCGCGGCGCCGGTCGGGGACGACCGCGATGTTCATCAGGTGCCAGACGTCGGCGTAACGCGAGCAGACGAGGTAGCCCACCATGCCGTCCCCGTCGGTCACGGTGAGGCAGATCCCGAGCGGCTTGGACAGCTCGAGAACGAACATCGCCAGCGACCACGGGGTCTCGAACGCGCGGCGCTCGATCGACAGGACCGCCGGCAGGTCGCTGTAGGCCAGTCGCCTAACGTGCATCTCGCTCAAGCCAAAGCTCCGCGTCGGGTGGTCTCAGATAAATCGGTCGGATCGCATCCGCCGGCACCGCGGTGCCGGCCTCGCCGAGCAGGCAGACCTGCCGCCCCGAGACCCGGTGCGCCGAATCTGATCCCGCGAGGACCTCGGCGCCCGCAGCCTCCAGCTCGGCTCGAAATCGTAGCGCCCCCGAACCCGCGGCCACGGGCGCGCCGGGCAGCGACCCGACTCGTTCGGCGAGCCTTTCGGGGGCGTCGACGAATGGGGCCCAGACCTCGGTCCCGTCCGCGGCGTAGAGCGCGGCGAACGCCTGCCCGCGACGCGCGTCGAGCACCGGCAGCACGCCGCTGTGGCCGGAGCGCAGCGCGATCGTCATGCCGCGCCCCAGCGCCTCGAGGGTGCCGACCCCGACGATCGGCTTGTCGAGGGCCTGCGCCAGCCCGCGCGCGGTCGCGATCCCGATCCGCAGCCCCGTGAACGAGCCGGGGCCGAGCCCGACCGCGATCGCGTCGACGCGAGCCCAACCGCCGGCCCGCTCCGCGATCGCCTCGACCTCGCCCAGCAGCTCGGCGGCGTGGCGCGACCGCCCGCCCTCGGCGCCCAGGACGCGCTCGTCGATCGGTTCGCCGTCGCGGGTGGCCGCGACCGCGAGGTCGTCGGTGGCCGTGTCCCAGCCGACGATTATGGTTGCCACGGCGAGTGGGGCGGCACCGGTAGCCGCGGCGAAAGGAGCTGGCTCACATGAACAGGATCGCGCACGGGATGGCCGTCACAGGTGTCGTGGCCGCGATCGCGGCTGGGGGCGGTGCGGCGGGCTGCGGGACCGTCGACCAGGCGACCAGGGCCGCCGATCACGCGATCAACCAGG
>JBOGZB010000244.1:0-11747 GCA_050697175.1 Solirubrobacterales bacterium
GCCTCGCGCTTCTCGTGCTCGTGCTCGCGGAGCGCCAGGAGCCAGCCGTCCGTGCGGTCGGGGTTGCCGCCCGCGGATCCCGCCGCCTCGCGGAGCGCCGCCAGGGTCGCCGGGATGTCGCCGACCAGCGCCAGGTCGGGCTGGCGGGTCGCGGTCAGCTCGCTCTCGGCCACGTCGAGTGAGATCAGCTGGGTCTCGTCGCCGAAGCTGCCGCCGAACGCCAGCCGGAAGTCGAGCGGCACGCCGACCACCAGCGCGACGTCGGCCTCCTTCAGCCCCTGACCGCGGGCGCGGCTGAAGCTGAGCTCGTGGTCGGCGGGCACACAGCCCCGCCCCATCCCGTTCAGGAACACGGGGATCCCGAGCGCCTCGGCCAGGGCCAGCAGCTCCTCCTCCCCGCGCGCCCAGTAGAGCCCCGTCCCGGCCATGATCGCCGGGCGCTCGGCGGCGGCCAGTAGCGCCGCGGCTTCCTCGGAGCGATCGGCCGGCTTGCCGGGCGATTGCTCCGGCGCGGCCGGCACCTCCGCCTCGGCCTCTTGGAACACGACGTCGAGCGGGTAGTCGACGAAAGTCGGGCCCGACGGCTGCGCGAGCGCCTGGTCGATCGCCGCCGCAGTCAACGCCGGGATCTGCGCCGTCTCCTTTGCGGTCACGGCCGACTTGACCAGCGGCTCGACGAATGACACGTGGTCGATCTCCTGGAGCGAGCCCGAGCCCCAGCGCATCTCGGGCGCGCGGCCTCCGAGCACCACGAGCGGCGAGCGGTTCTCCCGCGCGCCGGCCATCGGGCTCATCCCGTTGGTCACCCCGGGGCCGGCGGTCAGCGCGCAGACGCCCGGCTCGCGGGTCGCCTTGGCGTAGCCCTCGGCCGCCCAGGCGGCCGAGGCCTCGTGGCGGGTGTCGATCACCTCGATCCCCTCGGCCTTGCAGCCATCGTAGATCGAGAACAGATGCCCTCCCGAGAGGGTGAACAAACGTCCAACCCCGCGGGAGCGAAGCGTCCGGGCCACGAGGCGCCCTCCGTGGACCGCCCCACCCCGCTCCTCAGGCACGGATCCGGCCTCCTCGGCGCCGCTCACGGCTGACTCGGTCGCGCTCGCGCTCTCTCCCGGACTGGCCACTCGTCCAAGCCTATGCCTTCAGGCGTTCAAGCGTGCCGCGCACCTCGCCGAAGCCACAGATACATGAATTCAGGTACGAATCTATACCTAGAATCAAGTATCCAGGTACGTGCTCACCGAGGACCGTCGAACCGAGTCATTCGCTGGCTCGCGACGCTCCTCGGGGTCAGCGCCTGAGCCCTTGACCAGCGAGGCCCCTCGCGGCGGCGGCACCAGCCGCCTGGTCGCGGCACTCCTCGGGGTCGCGGCAATCGGGGCGATCGCGCTCCCCGCGCCCGCGCCCGCGGGCGCCGCCCACCACCGGGCCACCTGCTTCGGCAAGCGGGCGACGATGGTCGGCAACGGGCGCGACAACAAGATCGTCGGGACCCGCCAGGCGGACGTGATCGTCGGTGGCGGCGGCAACGACCGGATCATCGGCAACGGCGGGCGCGACGTGATCTGCGGCGGGCCCGGCAACGACTGGATCCACGGCGGCAACTTCCCCCGCCAAAGCCTCCAGCACGACAAGCCGACCACCCTGATCGGCGGCCCCGGCAACGACTACATCGACGGCAGCTACAAGAACGACTTCATCGTCGGCGACAACGCCAATCCGAACGGCGACGCGATCGGTCACGTCGGCAAGGACTTCCTCGAGGGCGAGTTCGGAAACGACCACGTGGTCGGCGACAACTGGGCGACCGGCAACGCGGTCGGCGGGGTCCACGACAAGATCCGCGGCCAGAAGGGCGACGACTTCTTCGTCGGCGACAGCGAGGTGACCGGCGACGGCCGTGCAATCGGCGGCGGCGGCGACCACTTCGAGGGCTCCTCCGACCAGGACTTCGAGATCGGCGACAGCTACTCGCCGAACGGGACGGCGATCGGCGGTGGCGACGATGCGATCAACCTCGGCCCGGCCAACGACTTCGTGGTCGGCGACTCCTACACCAAGACCGGCTTCGCGAAGGGCTCGGGCTCCGACCAGATCCACTCCCTCCAGGGCAACGACATCGCCTACGGCGACGACTACGCGGCCACCCCGCAGGGCAAGACCTCGGGCGGCGCCCACGACTTCATCGGCGGCTCGGCCGGCGACGACGCCCTGTTCGGAGGCCCCGGCCACGACACCTGCAACGGCGGCCCGGACCGCGACACGGCCAGCAACTGCGAGTTCGTGCTCGAGGTTCCCTAGCCCCGATCGCCACGCCTGGGTCGCGCCTGATCGCGACAGGGTTCTCCCATCGAGCGCGGTTGTCCGTTTGGGGTCCGACCGACGCGCTTAGACTGCGTATCGAGCCCGGAGGGGCACGGTCGATCCCGAGGGGCCAGGGCGATGATCCTCAACGACCTCGATCACCCGATCATTCAAGCGCCGCTTGCCGGAGGGCCGTCGACGCCCGAGCTGACCGCCGCGGTCGGCGGCGCCGGGGGGCTCGGATTCCTCGCGGCCGGCTATGAGACCGCGCCCGCGATGCGGGCCCAGATCCGGCAGGTCCGCCAGCTGAGCGACGCGCCGTTCGGGGTCAACGTCTTCGTCCCCGGCACCGCCGCCGTGAACAGCGGCCGGCTGTCGGCCTACCTCGAGCGCCTCCAGGTCGAGGCCGACCGCTACGGCGTCGAGGTCGGAAACGCCGACTACGACGACGACGAGTGGGGGGCCAAGCTGACGGTCCTTCACCGCGAGCGCGTCCCGATCGTCTCGTTCACGTTCGGCTGCCCGCCGGCCGAGGTGATCGCCTCGCTCCACGACACCGGCGCCGAGGCCTGGGTGACGGTCACCGACCTCGCCGAGGCCCATGCGGCGGCCGGCGCCGGCGCCGACGCGCTGGTCCTCCAGGGGATCGAGGCGGGCGGCCACCGAGCGACCTTCGTCGACCGCGACGGCGTCGAGGGGTTCGGGATCCTCGTGCTCTTGCGGCTGGTCGCGGCCGAGATCGACTTGCCGCTGATCGCCTCGGGCGGGCTCGGCAACGGGCCGGCGATCGCCGCCGTCCTCGCCGCCGGCGCCCGCGCCGCGCAGCTCGGGACCGCCTTCATGCTCGCCCCCGAGGCCGGCACCCACCCCGCCCACCGCGAGGCGCTCGCCGAGGAGGAGCCGACCGCGCTGACCCGCGCCTTCAGCGGCCGTCTGGCCCGCGGGATCGTCAACCGCTTCCTGCTCCAGCACACCCGCGAGGCGCCGATCGCCTTCCCGCAGATCCACAACGCCACGGCGCCGATCCGCGCCGCCGCCCGCGAGCGGGGCGATGCCGACGGGTTCAACCTCTGGGCCGGCCAGGCCCACATCCTCGCCGAGGCCAAGCCCGCCGCCGAGATCGTCTCCACCCTGAGCGCGGACGCCCGCGTCGCGCTCGAGTCCGTCTCCGGCCGCCGCACCCGCGGCTGAGGCGGGCCGGCCCCCAGAGGGGTGTCCGGCGACCGCTGGATTTGGCCCTCGTGCGGCGCGGTCTGGTGGATAGTTAGGCAATATGTTGCATCTTAGAGGCCCTAAGATGCTATTTATTGCTACATGACAAAGCGCAAGCGTGCATATCCCCGAATCGTCACGCAAGCAGCGTCCCTGCTCGGGAGCGAGATCCGCCAGGCTCGGATTGATCGTCGCTGGACGGTACGCGAGCTAGCTGAGCGTGCCGGAATCAGCCCCCACACCCTCCTACGGGTCGAGAAAGGTGATCCCGGGGTCAGCCTTGGCGTAGCCTTTGACGTCGCGAACCTGGTCGGAGTCCCGCTCTTCTACGAGGAGCCTCAGCGCCTCTCCGCTGAGCTGGAGCGAAGCCGCGAGCGGGCCCGGCTGCTTCCCCGCCGGGTCCGTCAGCGTCCCGCGGAGTTCGACGATGAGTTCTGAGCCGACGATCGCCTTCGTTTGGTGCTGGCTACCAGGGGCGGACGAGCCGGTCGTCTCCGGCCGGCTCTCGGCCGCCGGAGACATCGTCAACTTCAACTACGGGCAGAGCTATCTCGCCCGCGAGGACGCGATCCCGCTCTACCTCCCCGAGCTTCCCTTGGAGCGGGGCTTGATTTCACCCCTCGACGGCCTTCGCCTGCCCGGCTGCATCGCTGACGCGATGCCTGACGCGTGGGGACGGCGCGTCGTAATGCAGCACATGCTCGGCACCGACGCTGCGACCGAGGCGGATCTCGATCGGCTCGGAACGTTCACCTACCTACTCGAATCCGGCTCCGATCGCGTCGGGGCGCTCGATTTCCAAGAGTCGTCGGGCACCTACGTCGGCCGGGCAGGCGGCCGTGCGTCCCTCGAAGAGTTGATGAATGCAGCCGAGAGGGTCGACGAGGGCCGGTCCCTTACGCCAGAGCTCGATCGCGCCCTGCTACACGGGAGCTCGATCGGCGGCGCCCGGCCGAAGGCGCTGCTGGAAGACGACGGCCGCAAGCTGATCGCGAAGTTCTCGTCATCATCCGACGAGGAGTTCGCGGTCGTCAAAGGCGAGTACATGGCGATGGAACTCGCTCGGCGAGCCGGCCTCGACGTTGCAGCGGTGGAGATCGAGCATGTGATGGGAAAGGACGTGCTCCTGGTCGATCGCTTCGACCGGGTCGCCGGCACCGCCCAGCGCAAAGCGATCATCTCCGCCCTGACAATGCTCGCCTTACCGGAGACGACGCGGCCGGAGGATTGGAGCTACGTCGATCTCGTCCAGATCATTCGCGAGCGCTTCACCGACCCGCAGAGGACGCTGCGCGAGCTCTTCTCGCGGATCAGCTTCAACATCTTGGTCGGGAACACTGATGACCATCCACGCAATCACGCCGCCTTCTGGGATGGCGAGCTGTTGACCCTGACGCCGGCGTATGACATCTGCCCCCAGCGGCGTGCCGGTCGAGAAGCCCACCAGCTGATGGCGATCAGCCCAGACCACAGGCGAGACAGCCGGCTTGCTCTCCTGCTCGAGGCCCACGCCGCCTACCAACTTTCCGAAGATGAGGCATGGGAGATCATCGACCACCAGCTCCAAGTGATCGAGTCGCACTGGGATCAGGTTTGCGAGCTGGCCGATGTGACCGAGATCGAGCGGCGCTATTTCTGGCGCAACGTCTTTCTCAACCCTTATTCAACCGAGGGCTACAGCCAGGGCGATCTGTAGCCCGGCCGGTGAGGCAACCGGGCACCCCCTCGCGGCTAGAGCTGCGCCAGCCCGCCGGCCTCGCGCCGCCCGCCGTCGAACTCGCTGAACGAGGGGGCGTCCCCGGGGACGGGCAGCGGCTCCTCGCCGGGCCGCTGGGCCGCCGCCTCGACGCTCGGCGAGTAAAGCGCCACCGGCTGGCCGAGCCCCTTCAGGGTTCGCTCGCCGCAGGTCTCGACCTCGATCTCGGCGCGCATCCGCTCGAGCGTCCGCTCCGTGATCAGCACGTCGCGGCCGACCTCGCGGGTCGCCGCCTCGACTCGGGCGGCGACGTTGACGGCGTCGCCGATCACGCTGAAGTTGAGCCGGCCCGCGCCGCCGATCGACCCGGCGACCACCGGCCCGGTGTTGACCCCGACCCCGATCTTCAGCCCGAGCTGCTCGTTCGAGTTCACCTTGGCGGCCATCTCGCAGGCGGCGAGCACGGCGCGGTCGGCGTGGTCGGGATAGGGCTCGGGTGCGCCGAACACGCCGAGCAGGCCGTCGCCGAGGAACTTGTCGACGTGGCCGCGGTGGCGGCCGACGATCGGGACCACGATCTCGAACAGCTCGTTCAGCCGGCTGACCACCTCCTTGGCGCTCGAGCGGGCCGCGAAGCTCGTGAAGTCGCGAACGTCGCAGACCAGGATCGAGACCTCGAGCTCCTGGCCCTCCTCGGAGAACTCCTCGCTGAGGATGTACTCGGCGACCGAGCGGTCGAGATAGGTGCCGAACGCGTCGCGAAGCCGCTCGCGCTCGGCGAGGCCCTCGACCATCTGGTTGAACGAGGCGGCGAGCTCGCCGAGCTCGTCGCCGGTCGTCACCGGGACCCTGGCCTCGTAGCGCCCCTCGCCGATCGCCACCGTCGCGCGCTGGAGGTCGTAGATCGGGCGGATGATCGACTTCGAGAACAGGATCGTCAGGTAGAGCGAGATCGTGGTCGCGACCGCGACCGCGATCAGGACGTCGACCCCGAGCGCCGCGCCGCCGCCCCCTGAGGAGGTCAGCGCGGCGACCACCAGGCCGGTGATCAGGTTGATCAGCGGCAGGGCGGCCATCAGGCGGACGCGCAGCGGGATCGCGGGCGGGGCGACCGCCGTCCGCGGCGCCGGCTGGTTGTCGCTGATCTCGAGCAGGACGGGGCGCATCCCGATCTCGAGGATCAGGTAGTGGAGGATCGCCGAGTAGCCGAGCGCGACCATCGAGCCGGCGAACAGCGGGAAGAACGCCCCCCAGCCGAGCCCGAGGACGATCACCACCCAGACGCAGGCGGGGATGATCGCGACGCAGACCGGGACGACCAGGTCGCGCCGGACCAGCGACAGCGGCAGGCTGATCGCCGTCGTCCAGGCCCTGGTGGTCGCCTCCTCGCCACGCGAGCCGCCGATCCACTCCTTTATCGGCCGCATCAGCGGGAAGGTGCGAAGCAGGGTGATCCAGACGGCGGCGCCGGTCAGGACCAGCGAGACGGCGAGGATCTTCAGGTAGTCGGAGGTCGAGCCGTTGTAGTAGAAGCTGAACAGGCCGAGGGTCGCCGCCGTGATCACGAAGGCGCTCTGCAACTCCACCGTCAAGAAGACATACGGGTAGGAACGGCCGAGCCGACGGTAAAGACGAGTCAGAATCGGCGCCATGGCCTCATTGTCGCAGCCGACATCGGACTCGAACGGGGGATTTCCCGAGCCGCTGGACGGACAACCCGTCCGCACGGTGCGCCGCCGCCACTCCGAATGCGGGGGCACGACGCGGGTCCGCGTCCCGCGCGCGGTGGACGGCCAGGCGGTGCGGCGCGTCGTCTGCAGGCGCTGCCACGAGGCCTTCGAGGTGCCCGAGCCGGGCGCCGGGCGCCGCCGGGTCGGGGTTCCCGAATGGCTGTCGGACCCCGAGAGCCCCGCCTGGCGCTATCTGAGCATCCCGGTCGCCGCGGCGGCGGTGATCGGCGCGGTGATTCTGCTTCAGAGCTGCTGATCGACCTGGCCGGCGAACTCGATCAGGCGGGCGAGGAACTCGTCCTCGCCCTCGCGATGGGGCCAGTGGCCGGCACCCTCGACGATCAGCGTGTCCGAGCCCGCGCCGAGCAGGCCGGCGGTTCGCCGATAGAGCTCGGGATCGAGGATGTCGGTGGTGCCGCCGACCACGAGGCCCCGGATCGCCGGTGGCCGGGCCAGCTCCGGCGCCGGCCGCATCGAGAGCGCGCGGTAGTAGCCGAGGGCCCCGCTCAGCGACCGCTGATCGGCGAAGGCGCGCTTCACGTCGGCCAGCGATCGATCGCGCGCCTCGCCGATCCAGTTCGGCGCCCAGCGGCGGTAGAGGGTGTCGAGATAGGCGAAATCGCCGCGGCGCACCGCCCTCTCGGCCCACGGCATCTTCAGGGAGAGGAAATGACGGGCGGCCCACAGCGTCGACGGGTCGCGCGGCAGCAGCGACGGGTGCGGGATCCCGACCGGGACGATGGCCCGCACCCGGTCGGGGTGAAGAGTCGCTGCGCTATAGACGATCGAGGCGCCCCAGTCGTGCCCGACCAGGATCGCGTCGCGCTCGCCGAGCGCATCGAGGAAGGCGATCGGGTCGGACCCGACCGTCACGGCGTCATACGGCCGGCCCTCGACGATCGTGTCTGGGTGGTAGCCGCGCAGCCAGGGCCGGACGGCCCGGTAGCCGGCGTCGGCGAGACCGGCTGCGATCCGCTCCCACCCGCTAGGTGTGTCGGGAAAGCCGTGGAGGAGGACGATCAGCGGGCCTTGTCCGGAATCCGCGAAGACGAAGACCCGTCCATCGTCGGCCGCGACCCGGGTCCACTGATCAGCCATCGCCCGAGATCCTATGCGGCACGGCGTGGCCGGTGCGTCGGCCACGCCTGACCTCGCCCCGCCCGGCGACGGCGCGGTCTACGATCCTCGCGATGCCCACCGCAACGGCCGATGCCCTCTCCCCCGCCGCCCGCGAGTTCGTCGAAGGCGACCTGCGCCTGGTGATCGGCGGCGAGCGGCCCGAGGCCGCCGATGGGCGGACCTTCGAGACGATCGACCCGGCGACGGGCGAGGCGATCTGCGCGGTGCCGCTGGCAGGCGGCGAGGACGTCGAGCGCGCGGTGACCGCGGCGCGGGGCGCGCTCGAAGGGCCGCTTCGCAAGGTCAGCGCGTCGAAGCGCTCGGGGCTCATGTACTCGCTCGCCGAGCTGATCAAGGCCAACGGCGCCGAGCTGGCCGAGCTCGAGTCGCTCGACAACGGCAAGCCGCTGAAGGCCGCGAACGGCGACATCGCGGCGTCGGTCGCTCACCTGCGCTACTACGCGGGCTGGCCGACCAAGATCGAGGGCGAGACGATCCCGGTCTCGGCCCGCGACGTGCTCTGTTACACGGTCCGCGAACCGGTCGGGGTGTGCGCGCAGATCGTGCCGTGGAACTTCCCGCTGCTGATGGCGACCTGGAAGGTCGCCCCGGCGCTTGCGGCCGGATGCTCGATCGTCTTGAAGCCGGCCGAGCAGACGCCACTGACCGCGCTTCGGCTCGGCGAGCTGGCGCTCGAGGCCGGGTTTCCCGAGGGGACGCTGAACGTGCTGACGGGCGACGGGACGACGGGCGCCGCGCTGGTCGACAGCCCCGGGGTCGACAAGGTCGCGTTCACGGGGTCGACCGTGGTCGGCCGCGAGATCGGCGCCAAATGCGGCAAGGCGCTGAAGCGGGTGACGCTCGAGCTGGGCGGAAAGAGCCCCAACATCATCCTCCCCGACGCCGACCTCGACAAGGCGATCCCCGGCTCCTACCAGGGGATCTACTCGAACTCGGGCCAGGCGTGCAACGCCGGCTCGCGCCTCTTCGTCGCCGCCGAGCTGTTCGACGAGGTGACCGAGCGGCTGGCCTCCTTCGCGCGCGAGGCGCGGGTCGGGCCCGGGCTCGACCCCGAAACCGAGTTCGGCCCGGTGGTCTCCGAGGAGCAGTTCGAGCGGGTCAAGGGGTACATCGACTCGGGGGTCGAGGATGGCGCCGAGATGGTGGTGGGCGGAGTCGCCGGGGCCGGCAACGGCGGCGGCGGGTCCGATGCCGGGCCGAACGCCGGCTACTTCGTCTCGCCGACCCTGTTCACCGGCGTCGAGGACTCGATGCGGATCGCCCGCGAGGAGATCTTCGGCCCGGTGCTGGTCGCGATGCCGTTCGAGGACCTCGACGAGGTGGCTCGCCGGGCCAACGACACCGAGTACGGGCTGGCCGCCGGCCTGTGGACCCGCGACGTGTCGAATGCCCACAAGCTCGCCGGGATGCTCCAGGCCGGCAACGTCTACGTCAACACCTGGGGCGGCGGCGACCCGGCCGCCCCGTTCGGCGGCTACAAGGCATCCGGGATCGGCCGCGAGAAGGGCCACGCCAACCTGGACGCCTATCTCGAGACCAAGATGGTCTGGGTCCAGCTCTAACTACGAGCGGCGGCGGTCAATGCCCTTCGCGAGCTCCCGCGCGACGTGTCGGCTGAACTACTCCTCGAGCGCCTCGCCGAACAGTCGGCGCCCGGCCTCCCGCCTGGAGACGACCACGGTCGCACAGAGCCCGATCGCCTCCTCGATCCCCAGGATCGCCGCGACGGGAGCGCCTCGCCTGGTGACGATCGCCCGCTGCCTCTCGCTGACCTGAGCCAGCACCCCGGACGTGTCACGACTAAGGTCGCGCATCGTCACCTCGTAGATGGCTGGCGAGGGAGTCGCGGTCTCAAGAAGAGAACCGAACTTTTGGTAGCGGGTCATCCGGGCGAACGCGGGTGAGGGTGCTTACGAAAGCCCTCGCGAACGACCGACAATGATTGGTTGTCGGCGATTCGCGAGGGTCGGGCGGAGTGACCAGTGTGCCCGGCGGTTGTCGGCGATTCGCGAGGGTGCGGTGGGTGGACCTGGGTGCTCATGGGAATCGCGGGGGATTTGGGGGTGTGCCCGGGCCGTCGCGAACCACCGGCTTGCGCGTCGCGGAGGCCAGATTGCGAGCGCGGGGAGGGATGTCGGCGATTCGCGACGGATCCCGGGCACGGGTGGATCTTGGCCGTTGGAATCGCGCGGATGTGCGGCGTTGGGGTGCAGAATGCGCACGGATCGGAGCCGAGAGGTGGGCGGTTGTAGGGTCTCGATGAGATGAACTTTGGGGTGCTGGGAACGGGGATGGTCGGGCAGGCGATCGGTGGAAAGCTGGTCGAGCTGGGGCATCAGGTGATGATGGGATCGCGGGGCGCCGGGAACGAGAAGGCGGTCGCGTGGGTCTCGGATGCCGGCGAGGGCGCGAGCGAGGGGTCGTTCGCAGACGCCGCCGGGTTCGGCGAGGTGGTGGTCAACGCGACCGCGGGGTCGGCGTCGCTCGAGGCGCTCGAGGCCGCGGGGGCCTCGAACCTGGCGGGCAAGATCCTGATCGACGTCGCGAACCCGCTCGACTTCAGCCAGGGGATGCCGCCGACGCTGACGGTCTGCAACGACGACAGCCTGGGGGAGCGGATTCAGGGCGCCTTCCCCGACGCGCGCGTGGTCAAGACGCTCAACACGGTCAACGCGAGCGTGATGATCGCGCCCGGCGATCTCGGCGAGACAACCAGCATCTTCGTCTGCGGAAACGACGCGGACGCCAAGGATCGCGTCACGGAGCTGTTGCGGACCTTTGGCTGGGGCGAGGAGAACGTGATGGATCTGGGCGACATCTCGGCCGCCCGCGGCGCCGAGATGTACCTGCCGCTTTGGCTGCGCCTCTACGGAGCCCTGGGCACCGGATCGCTCAACATCGCGATCGTCCGGGGCGACTGAGCCGGCCGATCTGGCCTCCGGGCGCCGGTACGATCGGGCCGCCCGGGTAGACAAACGGCAAAGTCAGCGCCCTTAAAAGGCGTGGCCCCTTCGGGGGCGTTGCGGGTTCGACTCCCGCCCCGGGTACTGGGAAACGGGTACCTACTCGCTTGAAGCGCAACTTTTTGGGGAGTAGCGTGTTCTTTTAGTTCGGGCACGTGGAGGCCTCCGCCCTCACAACCGCTTCTCATGGCAGCCTGCTGGCGCGGCGATCGCCGCTTCTAAGGCTGCAGAGCGACGAGAAACTCGTCGCTCTGATTCGCGAGGGCCACGACCGGGCCTTCGAGGTGCTGTTCGACCGCTACCAGTCGCGCCTGCTGGCCTTCTGCCGGCACCTGCTCGGCTCCATCCAGGACGCCGAGGACGTGCTCCAGGAGGTCTTCGTCTCCGCCCACACGGCGATGATCGCCGACGAGCGGCCGATCAACGCCCGGCCATGGCTCTACCGGATCGCCCGTAACCGCTGCCTCAACCATCTTCGCCGGCCGGTCGCCGAGGGCCAGGACTCGATGGACGTCCACCCGCACGAGAACGGGACCACCACCCTCGAGCAGGTGCAGCGGCGCGAGCAGCTCCGCGAGATCGTCTCGGACATGCGCGAGCTGCCCGAGACGCAGCGCACCGCGATGGTCCTGCGCGAGATCGACGACCTCTCCTACACCGAGATCGCCCAGGCGATGGGCACCTCGCTGCCGGCCGTCAAGTCGC
>JBOGZB010000245.1:0-2766 GCA_050697175.1 Solirubrobacterales bacterium
CTGCGGCCGCGGGGCGCCCACGAGGGGTTGGTGGAGCGCCTCGAGCTGCCCGAGGCCGTCTCCGGCCCGCAGCTCGAGCGGGCGCTGTCGCTCTTGATCGATCGACTGCTGGCCAGCCCCCTGCGACGTGGGCGAAGCCTGCGGCGCCTGCGGCTCGCCGCGCGGCTGGTTGACGGCGGCAGCTGGCGAACGGCGGTGGCGCCGCGACGAGCCAGCGCCGATCCGGTCCGCCTTCGCCTCCTGCTGCTCGGAAAGCTCGCCGAGCTGCCGGGTCCCGCCATCTCGCTGAGCCTGGCGGCCCTCGAGACGGGGCCGCCCGCCGGCGAGCAGGAGGTCCTCGGAGGGCCGGAGCGACGAGCGAGGCGGAGGCTGCTCGCGGAGGCCGTTCGCCAGGCTCGGGCCGTCGCCGGCCGCAACGCGGTGATGCGGATCCTCCGCGTCGACCTCGAATCGCGGGTGCCCGAGCGACGATTGCTCCTCACCCCCTTCCAGGAGGACGATCGTTGAAGCCGGGCATCTACTGGCCGCAGCCGATCGAGATTCGCACCGGGCCGGACGGGGTGCCGAGCGCGGTCGACTCGGTGTCGGTCGACGCGGTGCGAGAGGAGTGGCTGGTCGAGGACCGCTGGTGGACGACGAAGCCGCTTCGCCGCCGCTATTTCGAGCTGGTGCTCGCCGACGGCCGAAACGTCGTCGTCTTCCGCGAGCCCGCTCAGGACGGTCGCTGGTTCCTCCAGCGCGCATGAGCGGTTCACCCAGTGACTATGTCGAGCTCCACTGCCACTCCGCCTTCTCGTTCGGAGACGGGGCGTCGACCCCCCAGGAGCTGGCCCGGCGGGCGAGCGAGCTGGATCACGGAGCGCTCGCCATCACCGACCACGACGGCGTCTGGGGGGCGATGGAGTTCTCCCAGGCCTGCCACTCGGTCGGCGTCCGCCCAATCGTCGGCGCCGAAATGACGATCACCACTCCGGGGCGGCCCTCGGGCGACTCGTTGGCGCTAGGGACGAAGTCCCGGTCGGAACGTGTACGACCTGCCGCTTCGCCTGAGCCCGAACCCGGCGGCAACGTAGCCGCAGGCGAGGCTGCCGCCGGAGGTGAGCGGTTTCACCTCACGCTGCTGGTTGAGAGTCGGGGGGGGTGGAAGAACCTCTGCCGGCTGATCACCGAGGCGCATCGGGACACGCGTCCGGTCCCGGGGCGCGAGCCGCTCCCCCCCACCCTGCCGCTGACCTCGCTCGAGCAGCGCTCCGAAGGGCTCGTCTGCCTCTCGGGCTGCGCTCGCGACGGGGTCCTCGCGGGACGGTTCGAGCGAGCCGGTTCGAGGCCGCGCGCCGCCGACGCCGCGGCGGCGGAGGCGCTGGGCAGGCGGCTGGTCCGCGCCTTCGGCGTCGATCGCTTCAGGATCGAGCTCCAGCGACCGCTCTGGCGCTCCGATCGGGCCCGCAATCGCTGGCTCGCGCAGCTCGCCGAGCGGCTCGGCGTGCCGTGCGTCGCGACCGGCGACGTCCACATGCACGATCCCTCACGCGCCCCGCTCCAGGACACGCTGGTCTCGGTCCGCCTCGGGGGCAGCCTGGAGGAGACCGAGCCCGAGCGGCGTGGCAACGGCTCGGCCCACCTGGCCGCGGCGGCGGAGACAGCCGCTCGATTCACCGATCACCCCAACGCGGTCGTCGAGAGCGGCCGCCTCGCCGAACGGCTGGAGTTCGACCTCGACCGAGACCTCGGCTACCGCTACCCGGGCGCCGAGGACCCCGGCGCGGACCGAGCGCTCGCCGAGATCTGCGCGGCGCGCCTCGAGCACCGATACGCCGGCGAGCCCGAGTACCGCGAGGCTCGCGAGCGTCTCGAGGAAGAGCTGGCGCTGCTCCGCTCGCTAGGGCTCTCGGGGTTCCTGCTGCTCCACTACGACATCCTCGAGCTGGCCCGTGAGGTCGCGGCGGAGGTCCGGGGGCCCGACTCGCTTCGAAGCGTCCTTCCCCCCGGACGGGGCCGGGGCTCGAGCGTCAGCTCGATCGTCTGCTACCTGACCGGCCTCTCCCACGTCGACCCGGTGCGAAACGGCCTCTTCCTGGGGCGGTTCCTGAACCAGGAGATCGCCGAGGCGCCCGACATAGACCTCGACTTCCCGCGGGACATCCGCGAGAGGCTGATCCCCCGCGTCCACGAGCGCTACGGAGCGGAGCGGTCCGCCCTGGTCGCGGCGTTCGCCTGCTACCGGTCGCGCGCGGCCACTCGCGACTTCGGCAAGGCGCTCGGCCTGCCGCCCGGTGAGGTGGAGCGGGTGGCGCGCACGGTCGAGATGTTCGATCGGCCCGACTCGGTGCAGGGCGACCTGGAGACGGCGATCGGCCCCGATCGAGCGGCCTCGGCACGCTGGCAGACCCTGGCCCGCCTGGCCCGCGAGGCGTGGGGGCTGCCACGCCATCTCTCCCAGCACCCGGGGGGGATGGTGATCTCGACCCAGCCGTTGATCGACATCTGCCCGATGCAGCCGGCGGCGATGGAGGGGCGCCGGCTCGTCCAGTGGGACAAGGACTCGTGCGCGGACGCCGGCTTCCTGAAGATCGACCTGCTCGGCCTCGGGATGCTCTCGGCGGTGGAGTGCTGCGTCGACGAGATCGCCCGGGCGCGGGGCGAGCGGATCGACCTCTCTCGGATCCCGATGGACGACCGGGACACCTTTCGGGCGATCCGGGCCGCCGAGACGACGGGCGCCTTCCAGATCGAGAGCCGGGCGCAGATGCAGATGCTCCCTCGCAC
>JBOGZB010000246.1:0-6211 GCA_050697175.1 Solirubrobacterales bacterium
CTCCGAGATCCCGAACGAGAGCAGGACCAGCAGGTCGAGATGGGCGACCCGGGACCTGCGGCGGAAGTCGAACAGGCCGAGCAGGAAGATCGCCGCGAGCGGGAGCCACACGTACGGGGCGTTCAGCTTGTGACCGAACTGCCCACTGTTTCCGCGAGCCATCTGCCATGCGATCTGGTAGCCGGTCCACGACTCGAGGATCTGTCCCGTCGGCGAGTCGACGACGACCTGGACCCGTTCGATCCCGCCTTCGTAGAAGTCGGCCTGCCAGGTGCCAGGCTTGCCCTCGGCGGTAGCGGTCAGCGGCCCGTACTTGCGACGCTGCTCGGCCACCTTGGGGTCGGTGCGCGCGATCCGGATGGCGCGGGCCTTGTCGATCGCGGGGGCGGGCGCCAGAACCGGCGCGCCGGCAGACGATGAGGACGGCTCCGAAATCGTCGACCCCGGCGAGGTCGTCGTCTGCGCGAGGGCGCCGCAGGGCAGCGCGAGCATCGCCACGACGATGCCGAGCACGACTCGGCCCGACGGCCTGCGGGCGCGGCGACCGCTCAGCGCGTCTCGACGCGGACGATCCATCGCCGGGCTCGGGCCCGAAACCGCCGCGAGGGCTGCGACCGCTCGGAGGGAGGAAGCGCTGATCGTGGCGTGCTCACCGGAGCACGCGGAGGCCCTCGTGCTTTCGCTGTGCCCGGCGGCGGCGGGCCGAAGCGAGCCACAGGAGCCCCGCGAAGGCGACCAGTCCGAACGGCTCCAGGAAGACCGACAGCACGGCGATCACGATCGCCGTGCCGGCGACGATGAAACCGATCGACGAGGCGCCGCCGCGCGCTCGGGCCTGGGCACCGGCGACCACGGCGCTGATCGCCCCGAACGCGAAGAGCGCGATCAGGATCCCCAACGGCACCCCGGGCCACGCCGGGTGATCGCGGTTCGACAGCGAGACCGCGAAAAGGATCCCCCCGCCGATCGCGGCCGGAACGGCGACGAGCGCTCCGATCGAGCCACGCCGTCCCGACGCCCCGGCGAATGTTCCGGCGGCCACCGCGAGTCCGATGCCCTGGCAGGTGGCGAGGAAGAGGCTCATCGGCGAAAGGAGGCTAGAGCATCGAACCGATGCGCCGGCCCAGGAGCGGGCTAGAAGTGCCGTGTCTTGCCGCAGCCGGCCAGGGTGACGGCAAGCGGACCGTCCGTGGTGACATCGAGGTCGGCCTGACAGCTCAGGTGGGCCCGCGCGGGGTGGACCACGACCCGGCCCAGGTTCTGGGCGTCGAGGTGCAGCACGTCGCGCTTCGGGGCGCTTGGGGCCGGGCCCCAGGCCTTGCTGCGCTCGCTGTAGTTGAGCGGCGGCAGGTTGCCGCCCTGAAGCTGCTTCGCCGGGACGGTGTGGGTCGGGCCGGCGCTCGGATCGGCGTGGCCGAACCCCTCCGAGCGTGCGTCGATCTCGGCCAGGGGGGCGGATCCCGACCGATCGCGGAGGTCCAGGCCGGACAGCCAGTACGCGTGGTCGGCCACCATCCCGACGCCCGGGAAGTTCATGGTCGGGTTGACCACGTAGGAGACGTGCGAGGGATTGCGATCCACCTGGTGGGTGCCGAGAAAGCGCGCCGCCGGCGCGTACTGGTCCTCGACCGCGAGCGCGAAGTGGTCCGCGGTGGAGAACAGGTCGTAGACGTACCGGTAGCCGAGGCCGTCGAAGGTCTGCGCCTGGGCGGTCGCGCCCGCCACCGGGACGAGCTCGTCCTGCGCGCCGTCCCAGATCATGAAGGGGACGTTCCTGACCGAGGCGAGCATCCGGTTCGTGTTGCTCGCCTCGCCGCCCGGCTGGGGGGCGACGGGGGCACCCAGACGCCGAGCCCGGGGGGTCCGACCACGGGATTCGCCCGCGCGAAGAGGTCGGGGAACTGAGAGGCGAACTTGTACGTCCCGTATCCCCCCATCGAATACCCCGAGATCGCCGTCCACGACGGATCGAGGTGATATCGGCGGGCCGCATCCGCCCAGACCTCGAACGTGTCGGCGCCGGCATGGCCGTAGTACCAACCATCCGGTCCCCTGCCCTCGGGTGTGATCACGATCGAGCCCTTGCCCCTGCCGCCGAGCTGCGACTGATTGCGGCTCTCGGAGAACTGGTTGTAGTTGGCGCCCAGTGAGTGCATCAGCAGGGTGAGCCCGTACCCGCTCGGGGGAGCGGGTCTGGGAGGCACGTAGATCGCGTACGGCTGGAGCCGGCCTCGAAGCTCGCCCTGGCAGTCGGTGGCCTGACCGCAGGAATGAGCGTAGTCGGCGCCCTGCTCGGTCTCGAAGTGGCTCGCCAGGATCCGGTCCATCGGGCCGGAGCGCGGCACGCCGGTCGGGGTCCCGCTCATGTCGTCGGTGACGTCCCGGGCGAGCTTGCCGAAGTCGACCTCGGCGTGGAACGCGCTCAGGTCGCCCCGGGCGAGCGCGTTTCCCTGCTCGCGATCGCGCCACCAGGCGGGATCCGCGAACACGGAGTCGGGCGGGTAGGTGTGCTGGAAGGGCTCGTGGAAGCGGAAGGCGACGTTGAAGAAGGCGGTCGGGTCGGCGAGGCCCGCGGCGCCCCCTGGATGCTGCGCGTCGGCAGCGGGGCCGGGGATCAGATAGCGGCCGGAGGAGCGGTCCCAAAGCCCGACCCCGGCGGCGAGACGAACGGTTCTCGTCCCCGGGTTCCAGGACGAATGCGGGACCAGCACCTGGATCTGGCGGCGGGCCTTGCTGATCGTCACCTTCGGCGGCGGCCCGATCGGGTGCAGGCCGGCTGCGCCGAGCAGGTCGGCGTGCGTTCCGTGAACGGTCAGGAACCGGCTCGCAGGCGCCTTCGCGTGGGCACCGTGGGGGAAGCGCCGGGGATTCGCAGAGCTGCCGATCGCGATCGTCGTCCCGACGACAGAAGGCTTCTTCATCGTGTTCAGGGTGAGCCGGAAGGCCGTCGCGTTCGGGAGCGGCTTGACCCGGAGCTCGACCAGGTCGGCCGCGTTCTCCGCGTAGGCCGGCGCGGTCGGGTACGTATAGGTGCCGTTTGGAGCCGAGAAGGAGTCGCCCGAGGTGCGCGGATCGCCTGGATCGCGCGCGCTCCCCTTCGCGCCGTGATCGTCGTAGAGGAAGTCCTGGTAGAGGAACTCGCCGTCGCGGTAGGCGCTCGACCCGGAGACCAGGATCGGCGTCGCGTGCCAGATTCCGCTGTTCTGCAACTGCGGGGCCTGGTCGGTCGGTCGGTAGAGGATCGCCGGGCCGGGGCGCGGGCCGGGGCCCTGGTACAACGAGGAGGCGAAGGCCGGAGGCGCGAGGAGCGCAACCGTCCCGAGCAGGCACCCGATCCCTAGCCTCAGCCGCAGCACCCGCCTAACCTACCGCGAGGCCTCGGCCCGGCGCGCCGGTTGCTCCGGACGGCGACCCGGTGCCGGTCGGTTCGGCAAACTGGGCTTCATGGCCGAGCCCGACGACAGGCCAGCAAGCGAATCGGACCCGCCCGCGCACCGGCGGGCGCACCAGACTCCCCAGGATCTGGAGCGCTACGGCGGCCTGTTCGCGCAGCGCACCAGGGCGATGCGATCCTCCGCGATGCGCGATCTGATGGCGATCACCGCGCGCCCCGAGGTGATCTCTTTGGCCGGGGGGCTTCCCGACACTTCGACCTTCCCCCCCGCGAGCTTCGCGGCCCAGATGAACCGGATCGCGCAGGAGTCGGCGGCAGAGGCGCTCCAGTACGGGCCCACCGAGGGGTTCGCGGCGATGAAGTCGGCCGTCTGCAAGGTGATGGCGGCTGAGGGAATGGACCCGGACCCCCGGGACGTCGTCGTCACGACCGGCGGCCAGCAGGCCATCGACCTGATCGCCAAGGCGCTCGTGGATCCCGGCGACCCGGTGATCTGCGAGGCACCGACCTACCCCGGCGCAGTCCCCGTCTTCTGCTCGTATGAGGCCGACACGATTCAGGTCGAGATGGACGAGGACGGGATGCGGGTCGACGAGCTCGAGCGGCTGCTCGACCGGCTCGCCGCCGCCGGACGGAGGCCGAAGTTCGTCTACTCGGTGCCGAGCTTCCAAAACCCTGCGGGAGTCACCTTGTCCGAGGAGCGGCGCCGGCGACTGGTCGAGCTGGCCCGCGACCGCGAGGTGCTGGTCGTAGAGGACAACCCGTATGGCCTGCTTCGCTACGAAGGCCGGGCCCAGCCACCTCTCTATCAGCTCGACGGAGGCGACTACGTGGTCTACGTCGGCACCCTGTCCAAGATCCTCTCTCCCGGGATCAGGCTCGGGTGGGTGGTGGCGCCTCCGCCGGTGACGGAGAAGATCGCGCTCGGAAAGCAGGCGACGGACCTGTGCACCTCGACCCTGTCCCAGTACTTCGCGCTCGAATACTTCGCCGAGGACCGCTGGCGGGAGTACCTCGACAGCCTCTGCGACGTCTATCGGAGCCGCCGCGATGCGATGCTCGAGGCGCTCGAGCGCCACTTTCCCGAGCAGGCGACGTGGACGCGGCCGCAGGGAGGCCTGTTCGTTTGGGCGACCCTGCCTCCCTACATCGACACCTCCGACCTGCTCGCCAAGGCGCTCCGCGAGAACGTCGCCTTCGTGCCGGGCGCCGCCGCCTACGCCGAGCCCTCGCGGGGGGCGAACTCGATGCGATTGAACTTCTCGGGCTCGTCCGAGGACGAGATCCGCGAAGGGATCCGCCGGATCGGCAAGGTGATCGGCGAGCAGGTGGCGCTGTACGAGACGATCACCGGCGAGCACCCGCTGCCGGGCGGGGGCGGCCCGAAGCTGGACGAGGGCTCCGACGGCGAGGCAGCCGACGTCCTGCCCCTGCGCCCCCGGCGAGGCGAGGGCTGACCGCGATGCGGGTCGCTGTCCTGAAGGGTGGGCGCTCGCTCGAGCGCCAGGTGTCGCTCCGGTCCGCCGCCCGGGTCGAGGAAGCGCTCGGGGCGCTCGGCCACGAGGCGATCCCGCTTGACGTCGGCGGCGATCTGGTGCGGCGAATCGAGGAGGTCGCGCCCGACCTCGCGTTCATCGCCCTGCACGGCCCCGGGGGCGAGGACGGCACCCCCCAGGAGCTTCTCGAGATCCTCGAGATCCCCTACACGGGCTCGGGCGTCGCCGCGTGCATGCGCAGCATGGACAAGGTGCTGACCAAGCACCTGCTCCGGGCCGCTGGGATCCCGACCCCCGACTGGGTCGCCTTCAACTCGACCGCCTTTCGCGAGCTCGGCGCCGCCGACGCGTTGCCCCAGATCGAGGCGCGGCTCGGCTTCCCCCTGGTCGTCAAGCCGGCGGCCCAGGGATCGGCCCTCGGGGTTCGCCTCGCGGCCTCGCGGTCCGACGTCCCCGAGGCGCTCCTCGCGGCGTTCAGCTACGACGACAGGGTGCTGCTCGAGCGCCACATCGCGGGCCGGGAGCTCGCCGTCTCGTTGCTCGACTCGGAGCCGCTGCCGGCCGTTGAGGTACTGCCCGCGGATCAGGACCTGTTCAACTACGAGGCGCGCTACGAGATCGGCCGCACCGAGTTCGCGTGCCCGGCCGCCCTGACGATGAACGAAGCCGCCGAGGCGGAACGGGTCGCCCGCGCGACCTACGAGATCCTCGACTGCTCGGGGTTCGCCCGCGTCGACCTCATCCTGGACGACGACGGGACGCCGCAGGTCCTCGAGGCCCAGGCGATCCCGGGGCTCACGGACACCAGCCTGCTCCCGATCGCTGCCGACGCCGCCGGCATCGACTTCGAGGATCTGGTCCGGCGGATCGTCGACCTGGCGCGCGACTCGGCGCCGCGGGCTAGGTTGTGACGACGATGCCGTCAGACTCCGCACCTCGACGCTTCGACGCATCGCAGGGCCCGCGCATCGTCGCCCCGACCGGCGGCCGGGCGGTCGACCTGACGTCGGTTGGCGTCCGCTTCATGGCCTGGGCCGAGGAGACCGGTGGAGGGTTCTCGCTCGTCGAGCACCCGATTCCTCCGAAGACCCTCGTCGCCCCCCTCCACAAGCACTCCAGGGAGGATGAGTACAGCTTCGTCGTCGAAGGACGGATGGGCGCGGTGCTCGGCGACGAAGTGATCCACGCGGAGACCGGTGACCTGGCCTTCAAGCCGCGCGACCAGTGGCACACCTTCTGGAATGCGGGCGACGAGCCGGCGCGGATCCTCGAGGTGATCTCGCCGGGCGGCTTCGAGCACTTCTTCCGCGAGTTCGACGAA
>JBOGZB010000247.1:0-5941 GCA_050697175.1 Solirubrobacterales bacterium
CCGAGCCAGGAGATCTGGGGCTACGAGACGACCTGGGGCTCCTTCGCCCAGTTCACGAAGGTGCAGGCGCAGCAGCTCCTGCCCAAGCCGCCGAACCTGTCATGGGTCGATTCGTCGGCCTACGGGCTGACCTACTTCACGGCCTACCGGATGCTGATCGACCGCTGCAAGCTCCAGGCCGGCCAAAACGTGCTGATCTGGGGCGCGGCGGGCGGCCTCGGCGTGTTCGCGGTCCAGCTCTGCAAGGCCGCGGGCGCGAACGCGGTCGGCGTCGTCTCCTCCGACGACAAGGGCGAGCTGGTCAAGCAGCTCGGGGCGGTCGACTTCGTCAATCGCGACGAGTTCGCCGGGATGATGCGCCGAGGCGGCGAGTCGCCCGAGGAGGAGAAGGAGCGGTTCAAGGTCTCGCGCGGCTTCGCGAAGCGGGTCAAGGAGATCCTCGGCGACGCCCCGGACATCGTCTTCGAACATGTCGGCCAGGCGACCTTCCCGACCTCCGTCTTCACCGTGAAGCCGTTCGGCAAGGTCGTGATCTGCGGCGCCACATCCGGCTACACGCTCGACTTCGACGTCCGGTACCTGTGGATGAAGCAGAAGGAGATCCTCGGCTCGCACTTCGCCAACGCGTACGAGTGCACGCGCGCCAACCAGCTCATGGCCGAGGGCAAGATCCGCCCGGTGCTGTGGCAGGCGATGGGCTTCGACGGCGTGCCGGGGGCCCATCAGCTCCTGCACGAGAACAAGCACCTCGGCAAGATCTCGATAATGGTCGGGGCCACCGACCCCGAGCAGGGCAAGCACGCCGACGGCCCCGGAGCGATCCGGGCCGAGGTCGGCACCTGAGGCGCGCGGCGATGCCCGACTTCAACTACATCGAGTGGCACGTCCACCCCTTCCGCGCCGAGCGCTGGCTCGAGATCTGGCGCCCGGCGCTGGACCGCGCTCCGGCGTTCGGGGCGAGGTCCTGCTATCTGACCCGAGACATCGACGACCCGCTGCACTTCCGCCAGGTCTCGGTCTGGGACGACCACGCGGACTTCGAGCGCTACTGGTACTCGGAGGAGATCGCGGTCCTGCGGGAGGCGGCCCTCAACTACTACAACAAGCCCGTCCTGGCGAGCTGGCACAGCGTCGCCGTCGACGCATCTCCGGTCGCGGCCGACGTCGAGTAGCGGCCGCGCCGAGCCTCAGGCGCGGAGGTCGCTGAGGGTGAAGTCCGGGTCCTGCCCGAACTCGCGCTTGACCCGCTTTCGGACCATCGCGTAGCGGCGCATCGCCTCGCTTCTACGCCCCCGGCGCAGGCAGATCTCCAGGAAGTCCCGCTGGACATCCATGTCGAAGGGCTCCATGGCGGCGAGGCGGCGCGAGTGCCCGGCGGCCGCGTCGAGGTCGCCGGCCGCGCGGGCCAGCTCGACGACGGCGCGAAGGCCCTGCCCCGCGAGGTCGCGCAGGCGGTCGCGCTCCTCGAGCGCCCACTCAGCATAGAGGTTCTCAGCCATCAGGTCTCCCCCGTAGAGCGCCAGCCCCCGCTCGAGGCGGCCGGCGGCGTCGCCCTCGTCGCCCTGCGCGAACAGGCTCAGCCCGGCCTGGACCTCGGCCTCGAACTGATCGGCGTCGAGCCATACCTGGTCGGCGTCGAGCGTGTAGCCGCCGCGGCGGGTGACGATGAAGCGCGAGCGGGCACGACTGATCCGCTGCGGCTCGAGCCGTTCGCGAAGCACGTGCACCTGGTGGCGGACGCTGTTTCGGGTCAGGGGTCCGGCCTGCGGCCACAGGGCATCCCCGATCTCGTCGCTCGTGACCAGCCGGTGACGCTCGCAGATCAGGTACTTGAGGAGCTGCCCTGGGCGCTGGTCGAGCCACTCACCGCCGAGGTCCTGCCCATGGGCCTCGATTCGGGTCTGGCCCAACGTGTGGATCCGGAGGGCTGGGGCCTCGTCGCCGCTCGAGCGGGTTCGCGAGCACGAGCTGTCGTCTGGCCGCAGGTAGATCACGACCCGTGCCTCGCCCATGTCGACGGGCGATGCCGTCACCCAGACGGTCTTCGCCCCGCCATCCCGTCGAACCTCGATTCGGGACTCCGGAAGCGCCGCCCCGGAGCCAACCGCCCGCCGGGTGAGGCACCTGACCTCGGTGTCCGCTCGCCCCCTTCCGGTGACCGGGTCGCAGATCAGCTCGCAGCAGGTGAGCCCCGGGCGGGCCGTTGCGCGCGTGCTCACCGAAAGCAGCGCGGAAGCTCGATCGTTGACGCTCAGGACCCTGCCCTCGCCGTCGAGCAGGACGAGCCCGAACGGCGAGTCGCTGAACGGCTCGTGGCCTGGCCGGCTCGGCGAGTCGGGCGCAGGAGGCGCAGCCGCGTCCTCTGGGACCGGCTCGCTTGGGACTGGTTCCGGATTCCTCCGTGCCGACCGCGTCAGGGCCGGACTGGCCTCTAGGTTCACACCGCGCACCTGATCAACCCCTACATTCAGCGCGGCCTCGCCCCTGTCCCCCCAGGACGAGATCGCATGTCTGCGTGGGCAGGGCCCGACGGTAGCCGCCAGAATCGCCGCCCACAAGGGATGCGCCCGATGCGCGGTAGGCAATTACCACGATTTGGGGTCCTGGCCCCGAGACGGCGTCAGGCGGTCAGGTCGGAGAGGCTGAAGTCGGGCTCCTCGCCGAACTCCCGCAAGGTACGGGTTCGAAGCAGCTCGTATCGCCGAGCCGCATCGCTTCGCCGGCCCTGCCTGAGCCAGAGCTCGATCAGCTGGCGCTGGACGCCCGCGTCGAGGGGCTCCAGGTCGGCCAGGCGGCGAGCGCTCTCGGTCGCCGAGCCGAGATCGCCCGCGCTCAGCGCCGCGTCGATCAGAGCCTCGCACGCACGAGCGACGAGGCCGTGCAGCCGCTCCCGCTCCTCGAGCGCCCACTCGGCCTGCGGGTCGTCGGCCAGGAACTCCCCCCGATGGAGCTTCGCGGCGCTGGTCAGGATCGGCGCCGCGGCCTCCGGCTGACCCTCCTCGTGAAGCCGAAGCCCGTGGGCGACCCGCCGCTCGAGCTCGGTGGCGTCCACCCAGACCCGGGCGGGGTCCAGCCGGTAGCCGCCCCTATGGGTCTCGATGAACGACGAGGCGCCGCGCTTCGGACGGTCGGGCTCGAGCCGCTCTCTCAATACGTGCACGTAGTGCCGAAGCGTGGTCAACCCCTCGCGACGCCCGGCCTCGGGCCACAGCGCCTCGGCGATCCGGTCGCTGGCGGCGACCCGGTGCCGTTCGCAGACCAGGTACTTGAGCAGCAGGCCCGGGCGCTGCTCGATCCACTCCCCCCCGTGATCGCGGCCGGCCACCTCGACCGCGACGCGGCCCAGGGTCTGGATCCGCAGCCCCTGTCCGCCGGCCGCGCTGCTCGGCTCGTCGCCGGCCCCCTCGGCGTCCGAGCGCTCGACCTGGAGCAGTACCCGCACGTCCTCGGCGTCGAGGCGCGACGCGATCACCGACACGGTCGCCCCCGTGGCGGCGGGCCGGGCCCAAGCCCTGATTTCAGGTGAGCCCTCCGCCTCGCCCAGGATCCGCTCGGCGAGACAGCGACGGCTCTCGCCGTCACCGACGAGGGCGTCGCAGACGAGCTCGCAGCAGGTGGGCGGCGGATCCTCGGTCACGGGGCCCTCGAGGCCCAGCAACTCGTGGGCCTTTCGGTTCACGCTGACGACGCTTCGGCCGTCTCCCACCAGCACCAGCCCCTCGGGGAACCGGTCGAAGAGGCCTCGGGCCCGCGGTCGACGGCCCTTGGCGGCTGCGGTGGCGGCCCGCCCGCCGCGCGGCTCCAGTGGGGCGCTCATCGCAGAAACGGTAGCCATCCGCCGAACCCCGAGAGGGGGCGCGGCCCGGTGAGGCTCAGCCCCGCCGGCCTCGGCCGACCACGCTGCGGGCCGCCTCCCTCGCCTTCCAGATCGCGGGAGGGACGCGCCAGTCCCTGCCGGCGCGCAGGCGAAGCATCCACGGTGACGTCTTGAGCCGAAACCGAAACGCATCGTCCTCCGCGTAGACGCCGACCCGCGGCCAGTGAAGCGGAGAAGCCGGGTGGATGGTCGCGGGCAGCGTTCCCGCGGCGGAGAACCCCGCTTTGCCCGCCGCCTCGACGACCCGCTCGTCCTCGTCGGAATACGGGTACGCAAACGACCTGCACGGCGCGTCGAGGTGGGCCTCGCAGTCGCGGCGCGAGGCCTCGAGCTCCTCGGCGAGGGCCGGGTCGTCGAGTTGAGTCAGGTAGGGGTGGGTTCGGGTGTGAGCGCCGATCTCCCACCCGGCGTCGGCCAGCGCAGCCAGCTCCTCCCACGACATCGGCATCAGCTCGTCCTCGTGCGGGCCGCCGATCCAGTGATCGATCCCAGGCCAGCTCATCGGCCTCTCGGTCCCGGTGAACGAGGTGGGGACGAAGACCGTCGCCGGCACCCCGAGGCGCGAGAGAACCGGCAGCGCGAGCTCGATCACCGAGCGGTAGGCGTCGTCGAAGGTGACCGCAAGCGTCTTTCCCGGCGGCGCCGAATGGACGGCGTCGTGGAACGTCACCCCCCGATAGCCACGCCCGAGGACGCTCTCGACCTGGCTCTCGAGCCGCGCCGGCGTCACCGAGAGGTCGGCTCCCCAGTCCTCGCTGACCGCGTGGTAGCAGAGCACGAGCACGTCGGTGACGATCCCCCCGGGCGGGGCGATCGATGCGGTGTGCTCGCGATCTGAGGTTGGCATTACCGGGTTTGGCGCCCGCCCGACTCGGTCAGGACGGCGGTGGTCAAGAAACGCCGAACGGACGGCCGGACTGACGGGCCTTCGGGCTAACCCCCATCTAACACGAATTCGCGACGCCGCCAAACCCCCCACTCGACATGGCTCAAACCGGCGCTTTCTAGCTTCCTCCCGGTCAGAGAAAACGGGCCTCGCGGCGTCGATTCGCCGCCGCCCGAAGCCCAAATCACACCGGAGGTGACGAGTGGGCATGCATGGAACCGAGACCCCGGCAGGGGGCAGCAGGAACGGTCGCGTGAAGGCGGGCGGGCCGCGTTCGGATCGGGATCGAGAGATGGTGGACCGGGCGGTCGCCCAGGCCAAGCGCGGCGATCACGAGGGGATCAGGTTCATCTACTCGACCTACTCCAACGACGTGTTCCGCTTCGTGCGCAGCATCATCGGCGACGAGCACGAGGCCGAGGACGTGACCCAGACGGTGTTCTTGAAGCTGATGCGGGTGATCGGGAAGTACGAGCGTGGAACGGTGCCGTTCACCGCGTGGCTGATGCGGGTGGCCCGAAACGCCGCGATCGATCACCTCCGAGAGAGGCGCCCGGTTCCATGCGAGGAGATCCGGGGCCAGACCACGCACGAGGACATCGACGTCAACCTGGATCGCTTGATGGAGATTCGCGCCGCCATGGCCGGCCTCCAGGACGAGCAGCGGCAGGTCGTCCTGATGCGCCACGTCCACGGACTGGCGCCGGGCGAGATCGCCTCGCGGCTGGGCAAGTCAGAGGGCGCCGTGCACGGTTTGCATCATCGCGGCCGCCGCGCGGTTCAGGCCCGCCTGCGGGACCGGGGACTTGCCCCCGTCACTCGCTAGCGTCGGGTTCGACAGCCAGCGCATCCAGGCCGGTGGCACGCACGGGATCCAACATCAGCGCGGCCGCCTCCGCCCTGGAGGCGACGCCGAGCTTGGTGAAAGCCGATGAGAGGTGGCTCTTGACGGTGCTCTCGGCGAGCCCGAGCTCGCTCGCGATCGAGGCGTTGGTCGAGCCCTTCACCACGCGGTCCAGGACCTGCTTCTCGCGCGGGGTCAAGGGCGGAGCGGCCTCCGATGCGCCCTGGAGCGCCTGGGGGAACGAGACCTGGCCGGCGGCGGCCGCCGCGACGGTGGTGGCCAGCGCCTCGTCGAGGTCTCGGTCGAGCACCGCGCCGTCCGCGCCGGCGCTGAT
>JBOGZB010000248.1:0-4255 GCA_050697175.1 Solirubrobacterales bacterium
GGGGATCGACGCGGCCGCCCACCGGGGGGCGCTCGCGGCGGGCGGGACAACGGTCGCGGTGCTCGGCGGGGGCCCCGACGTGATCTACCCGCGTGGCGAGGCACGCCTCTACGGCGAGATACTCGAAACCGGGGCGATCCTCTCCGAGGCGCCGCCCGGCCGACGCCCGGAGTCCTGGTCGTTCCCGGTCAGAAACCGGATCATGGCGGCGCTCGGAGCGATCACCGTGGTGGTCGAGGCGGCGCAGCCGTCGGGATCGCTGATCACGGTTCGCCAGGCGGCCGCTCTGAACCGCGAGATCGGGGCCGTTCCCGGCCCGGTAACGGCGCGCGCCTCGGAGGGGACCAACGCCCTGCTCGCCGACGGGGTGGCGCCGATCCGCGACGGCCAGGACGTCCTCGACCGCCTGCTCGGGGTCGGCGCGACCCATGTGCGTCGGGTCGGCCCCGCGCTGGAGCCGGGGCTCGAGCGGGTCGTCGAGGCGGTCGAGCGCGGGAGCCGAAGCTGCGATGCGGTTGCGTCGGCGTCGGGCCTCGGGGCGGGCGACGCGGCCGTGGCGCTGAGCCGGCTCGAGCTGATCGGCTACCTGCGGGTCGACTCCGACGGCCGCTACGCGCGGACGGCCCTGGCGGCTCCGGCCGATCGCGGGCCCGCCACTAGGCTGGATGCGTGACCGGGACACGCGGAATCCGGACCTGCCTTTCGATTGCCGGCTCGGACTCGGGCGGAGGGGCGGGGATACAGGCCGACCTGAAGGCGTTCGCCCGCTGTGGCGTGCACGGCACGACCGCGATCACCGCCCTGACCGCCCAGAACACGGTCGGGGTGGAAATGGTGAGCGCCGTGCCCGCGGACATGATCGTGGCCCAGGTTCGGGCGGTGACAACGGACCTCGGGGTGGATGCGGTCAAGGTCGGGATGCTCGGGGACGAGCCGACGATTGACGCGGTGCTCAGGGCGCTCGACCTGGTCGGCGACGCGCCCGTCGTGATCGACCCGGTGATGATCTCGTCGAGCGACGCGGTTCTGCTCGACCCGAACGCCAAGGCGGCCCTGATCGAGTCGGTGCTGCCGCGGGCCACGGTCCTCACTCCGAACCTCCCCGAAGCGCGGGCGCTGGCCGGGCTCGGCGACGGTGCCGCCTCCGACGAGCTGGCGCGAGCGATCCAGGCGCTGGGCCCCGATGCGGTGATCGTGACCGGCGGCCACGCCGAGGACGGCGCCGACATCCTGTTCGACGGCTCCGGCACGCTTCGAATCGACGGGCCGCGCTACGGCGACGGGGCCTCACACGGATCCGGCTGCACCCACTCGGCCGCGCTGGCTGCCTTCCTGGCGATCGGGGTCGAGCTCGCCGAGGCGGCCAAGTGGGCTCGCGAGGTCGCCGCCGAGTCCGTGGGAAACGGGCTTCATGAGCTCGGCTCGGGGCCCGGGCCGGTCGACGTGTTCGGGCTCGCCGCCGGGACGCCATCGCGACACCCGCCGGACCCCTGAGAACCAGGGCGCCGCTGGCATAATCCGGAGGGTGAAGCTCGTCCGAATGAAGCCCGGGTACGGGGACCTGCTGTTGGCGGAGGGAGACCCCGAGGTCGCCGCGGACGAGGAGCGCCTCGTGGAGGAGTTTCGCCGCCAGCTCGACCTCGGGATGTGGGCAGCCGTTCCGACGTCGGAGGGGGCACGCAGGGAGGCGACGATGGTGCGCGACTTCTCCGAGGTCCCGAGGGACGCCGAGCGGGTCGTGTTCTTCCCACCGGCCGCGGGCGGTTGACACTCGTCCTCGCAGCGGCGACGGTCGCGGTCGCGGTCCTCGCGGTGATCGGCTTCGGGCCCACGCTGACCCGCGGGATGCGGCGACTCTCCGACCGCAGGCTCGCCGATCCGACCCCGCCCCCCTACGACCCGGGCCGCGAGCGCCGCGCCGAAGCGCGCGCCCGAGAGCTGATGCGCGCGGTGGTCTCGGCCACCGACCACGCGATGTACTGCGAGCTCGGCTTCATCGCGGTGGAGGGATCCGGCAACCGAAGCTACGGGTACCTGCTGTATCCGCACCGGCCGATCGTCGCCTACGACACGGAGACCGATGAGCTTCTGAGCGAGTACTGCGTGGCGTTCCCCGACCGATCCGCCGCCTCGCTCGGCGAGCGACTGCCCGACGCCGACGACGTGCTCGCGAAATGGATGTCGCTACGGGCGGGCGAGCGCGAGCTGATCTCGGTCGCGAACATGCACGTCCCGGGGCGCCAGCTCGACCCTGCTCAGGTGAGGCGAGACCTGGTCCGTCTGCGGGGCTGGCGTGCCCGCCAGGTCGGGGCTGCGGCGTGAGCCTGCCTCGCCCCCGCTCGAGCGCGGTGTTCGACGGCCCCGACCGGGCCGCGGCCCGCGCCTACATGAAGGGGATCGGCTTCGACGACGCGGCGCTCAGTCGGCCCACCGTCGGCATCGCCAACACCTGGACCGAGGCGATGCCCTGCAACTACCACCTGCGGGGCCTGGCCGCGCACATCAAGGACGGGGTGCGGGCGGCGGGCGGCACGCCGATGGAGTTCAACACGATCGCGATCTCGGACGGCATCACGATGGGCACCAAGGGAATGAGGACCTCGCTGGTCAGCCGCGAGGTGATCGCCGACTCGATCGAGCTGGCGGTGCGCGGCTACCAGTTCGACGCCGTGGTCGCCCTATCGGCTTGCGACAAGACGATCCCCGGCGCGGTGATGGCGTTGGCCCGCCTCGACATCCCGGCCGTGATGCTCTACGGCGGCTCGATCGCGCCGGGTCGCTGGCACGGGAAGGACGTCACGATCGTCGACCTATTCGAGGCGATCGGCGCCCACGCCGCCGGCGAGATCACCGATCAGGACCTGAAGTCGCTCGAGGATGTGGCGAGCCCGGGGGCCGGGGCCTGCGGCGGACAGTTCACGGCCAACACGATGGCCTGCGCGTTCGAGGCGCTCGGGATCTCTCCCGGCGGCTCGGCGATGGTCCCCGCGGAGGACGACGACAAGGCGACGGTCGCCGAGAAGATCGGCGAGCTGGTGATGCGGGTCCTCGCCGACGACCTGCGCCCGAGCCAGGTGATCACCCGGGAGTCGCTCGAGAACGCGATCGCCTGCGTGAGCGCGTCGGGCGGCTCGACGAACGGGGTCCTTCACCTCCTGGCGGTCGCCAAGGAGGCGGGCATCGAGCTCTCGATCGACGACTTCGAGGCGATCTCGGATCGAACGCCCCTGCTCGCGGACCTGAAGCCGGGCGGGCGCTTCGTCGCCACCGACCTCTATCGCGCCGGCGGCGTGCCGCTGATCCTCTCCCGCCTCGCCGAGGCGGGGCTGCTGCACACGGACCAGATCACCGTCACCGGGCGCACGATCGGCGCCGAGGCAGCGGCCGCGAGCGAGACGCCCGGCCAGGAGGTGGTGCGCCCGTTGTCGGATCCGCTGAAGGCCCAGGGCGGTCTGGCGATCCTGCGCGGCAACCTCGCTCCCGAGGGCTCGGTCGTCAAGCTCGCCGGGACCGAGCGCCGCGGCCAGACCGGCCCTGCCCGGGTCTTCGAATCCGAGGAGGATTGCTTTCGGGCGGTCAAGGACCAGGCGATCCAGCCAGGCGACGTGATCGTGATCCGAAACGAGGGGCCCGCCGGCGGCCCCGGGATGCGTGAGATGCTCCAGGTGACGGCGGCGATCGTGGGGGAGGGGCTCGGCGAGGACGTCGCCCTGCTCACGGATGGGCGCTTCTCCGGGGCCACCCGGGGATTGATGGTTGGCCACCTCGCCCCCGAGGCGGTCAAGGGAGGGCCGATCGCGGCCGTCCAGGAGGGCGATGAGATCGTCTTCGACGTCGGCGCTCGCCGCCTCGACGTCTCGCTCTCCGACGAGGAGATCGCCCGCCGCGTCGCCGAGTACCAGCCGCCCGAGCCGCCCTACACGCGTGGAGTCATGGCGAAGTACGCCGCCACGGTGTCGTCGGCCTCGATCGGCGCGATCACGAGCTAGACAAGAACTCGTCGAGCAGCGCGTTGAACCGCCCCGGCCGCTCCAGCTGGGGGACGTGGCCGGTGCGCTCGAAGATCTCCAACCGCGACCCCGGGATGCGACGGTGGTAGCTCAGCGCCGCCTGGACCGGGATCACTCGGTCAGCGAACCCCCAGACGATCAGGGTGGGGGTCTCGATCGAGCCAAGCCGCTCGCGAATGTCGTGGCGGATCGCGGCCCGCAGGGCTTCGTCGAAGCCCTGCCCGGCGGCGCCCCCGGCGACCTGC
>JBOGZB010000249.1:0-7668 GCA_050697175.1 Solirubrobacterales bacterium
GATGCGGCCCACGGGCGCGGCCTCGGGGCGGTCCCCCCGGACCGACTCCTCGATCCGCTCCTCGAGCTCGGGGTCGAGCTTTCGCCCGTCAGCCCCGAAGAACTTGATTCCGTTGTGCTGCCACGGGTTGTGGGAGGCGGACACCACCGCCGCCATGTCGAGCCCGTGCCGGCGGACCAGGATCGACGCCCCGGGCGTGGGAAGAACCCCCGCGAGCCAGGCGTCTCCGCCTCCCTCGGCCACGCCCGAGGCAAGCGCCGACTCGAGCATCGGCCCGGACTCGCGGGTGTCGCGCACGATCAAGACCTGCGGTCGCGCCGACGAAGCGTTGAGCGCCGCCGCCCGTCCCAGAGCCAGAGCCAGCTCGGCCGTCAGCTCGGTGCCGGCGATCCCGCGAACGCCATCCGTGCCGAAGAGCTTGGAAGGTGGGGTCATCGCGGTCGTTCCGAGATCCCGCGAGCGCCATTTGCGAGGTGGAGCTTGAAGGGTGGAGTCATCGAAGGGGGCTCCGTGGTCGCGAACGAGGCCGCGAGAGCGCGAAAATCAAGTCTGGCGAGGACGCAGGGAGGGCGCCGAAGCGAGCGTAGTCCAAATCTACGTGAGCGAGGTGCCCGACTGAGGACAAAGCCAGACGCCGGTTTGCAGCGCTCTCAGCGTTTGGAGAATTGGGGGCGCTTGCGGGCCTTCTTCAACCCAGCCTTGCGCCGCTCCTTGGCGCGCGCGTCCCGGGTCAGAAGGCTCCGACGCTTCAGCTCGCCCCGCAGCTCGGGGTCGATCTCGGTCAGCGCTCGGGCGATCCCGTGTCGGACCGCGCCGGCCTGCCCGGCGATTCCGCCACCGTGGACGCGGACCCGCACGTCGACCTTGCCCTCGTATCCCGAGGTGACGAGCGGCTGGCGAACGAAGGTCTGATGCTGGTGGCGCGGGAAGTAATCCTCGAGTCCTCGCTGGTTGATCTCGAAGGTGCCGCTGCCGGCGCGAAGCACCACGCGGGCGATCGAGCTCTTTCGCTTCCCGGTGGCCTGGATCCGATCCTCGGTGGCCAGCTCGACGGCGGGCTCGCGAGCCGGTCCCGGCTCCTCGCCGGAATCGGCCGTCGCCTCGGCCTCGGCACGGGCGCGCTCCTCGGCCTCGGCCTCGGCACGGGCGCGCTCCTCGGTGCTGAGCTCGCGCTGGGGCTCGATCTTGATCGGCTCGAGCTCGGCGCCGGGCGCCGTCTTGTCCTCGGAGTCCGGGCGCTTGGCGCCCTTGCCGCCCTTGTCCTTGGTGGCGGACTCATCGGGGGGGGACGCGGGCTCGGCGGCGGCCGGCGCCTCGGCGGGGTCGGCCTCGCCTGACTCGTCGGGAGCGGACTGCTCCTCGGCGGGCTCCTCGGCGGCGGTCGGCTCCTCCGGGGCGGTCGGCTCCTCAGCCGGGGGCTCGGTGGCCGGCGGCTCCGTAGCTGCGGGCTCGGGGGGGCTCTCCTGCTCGGAAACGGGCTCGGGAGCGTCGGCCTCCGGCTGCTCGTCGCGAGGCTCGTCGTCGAAGATCACGCGTCGACCTCCATGGCCTTAGGCGTCTGGGCCTCGTGCGGATGCTCGGGACCGGCGTAGACCTTCAACTTGGTCAGCTGCTGGCGCGCGAGGCGGTTTCGCGGCAGCATGCCGCGGACCGCCTTGCGGACGACCTCCTCGGGCTGGCGCTCGAGCATCTCGGCGAGGGTGCGCGAGCGCAGGCCGCCCGGATACCCGCTGTGCCGGTAGTAGATCTTGTCGTTCAGCTTGTTGCCGGTGACGCGGATCTTGGCCGCGTTGACGACCACGACGAAGTCGCCGGTGTCGCAATGCGGGGTGTACTCGGGCTTGTGCTTGCCGCGCAGGGTGTCCGCGATCCGGGTCGCGAGCCTGCCGAGGGTCTTGCCCTCCGCATCGACGACCAGCCAGTCTCGCTGGCGGTTCTCGGGTGTTGCGACATAGGTCTTCATCCTGGAGGGTTTCGAGGCCGGCGCCCGGCAGGTGGATCCGACCACGAAAAGCCGCCCCCGTCTCGTACGGGCGCGGCCGGCGGATGATAGTTGAGCCGGCCGCCCACGCGTTCGGTGGCCCTCCGGAGCGGCGGATATACTGCCGCCCGTCCAGGCAACCTGCCGAATCCGCCGCGAACTCGCGACGGAGCGGGGGAACCAGAGGGGCGGTGTCGAAATCCGTCTCCGGGGCGAATCGGGCCCGAGAGCCCGTAGCGCCGCTCTTTCGGCGCGAGCCCGACAGCTAACCCCGCAGGCCAGAGGAAGAGCGTGATGAGGCCCAGCGGACACGCGCCCGCGCGGCGCGGATTGCGAACGGTGTTGGCCACGGCGATCGCCGTGATCTCGCTCTGCGTGGGGGTCGCCGCCGCCCTCGCCGAGGGCGGCGGAGTGACGCCTCCGAAATCCCCCAAGGCCTCTGACGTGGTCTGCATCTCGACCTGCGGCGGGGTGCGGAAGGCGACCACCAACTCGCAGGTGCAGATCACGGGCCACCATCTCAAGCAGATCGACGGGGTCGAGTTCAGCGCCCGATCCGGCGCGCGGATCTCGGTCAAGCCGGTCTCCACCAGCAGCCGCGCCGTGACCGCCAAGGTGCCCGACGGGGCCGCCACCGGCCGGCCGAAGGTGACCGACCTCTACGACAACAGCGCAACGGTGCGCGCCAAGCTCCAGATCATCTCGCCGAGCCAGATCCCTTCCTCGGCCAGCTTCAAGCTCAAGTCGGTGAGCGCCAAGCCCCGCAAGGCCTACTACTACGGGCTCAAGAAGCCCAAGGTCACCTACATGTTCACCAACAGCCAGCCGACCGACGTGCGAATCGACGTGGTCAGTCGAAAGGACGGCACCCTGGTCGACACCTGGGTCCAGCACGACCAGGAGCCGAACACGATCCACACCGCCACCTGGAGGGGACTCTCGAAGGGCGGGGGCAAGCCCGCCCTGAACGGCAACTACCGATTCCTGGTCGGCCCCGAGAGCGGAAGCACCGAGTCGGCGGCCAAGGCAACCTTCGCGTATCACCGCTTCGAGTTCCCGGTCCGAGGCCGCCACAGCTACGGGGACGGCGTCGGCGCGCCGCGGGTCGGCCATGTGCACGAGGGCCAGGACGTCCTCGCCGCCTGCAACACGAAGCTGGTCGCGGCGCGCGGAGGGCGGGTCCAGTGGAAGGCCTACCAGGGAAGCGGCGCCGGCAACTACATCGTGATCGACGGCAAGAAGACGAGCCACGACTGGATGTACGCGCACCTCAAGAAGCCCTCGCCGCTGCAAAAGGGCCAACGGGTCCGCACCGGCCAGAAGATCGGCGTGGTCGGCGCGACCGGCGACGCGACCGGATGCCACCTTCACATCGAGGAATGGTCGGGCCCCGGCTGGTATGAGGGCGGCCACTACCTGCGATCGATCACCAAGCACCTCAAGCAGTGGGACCAGTGGAGCTGATCGGCTCGCTAGCCTGCTGCGCCTGACCGCTCGACGCAGTCTCGCGATCGCCATCCTCGTCGCCGGGTCCACCCTGGTCGCGGCGCCCACCGGCGCCGCTGTGTCCGCAGCGGGTCGACCCCGCGCGGGCGGCGTCAGCTGCCTCGAGCGCTGCGCGGCCCTCCGTGCGGCGTCGGTCAAAGGCACGATCGCGATCAGGGGTCGGCGCCTCGCGTCGGTGAGCAAGGTCGAGTTCCCCACAGCGTCGGGGCGCCTGTCCACGACACCCGTCTTCGCAGACGCGCACAAGATCGAGGCGGTCGTGCCGCGACATGCCGCCAGCGGCCGGCTGAGGCTGGTCGACTCGAGCGGGCACGGCGATCGGACCGCCCAGAAGCTGCGGATCGTTCCGTCCCGCCGGCTCCCACCGTCCGGGGCGTTCGATCTGCTCGGCGCGCGGGTACGGCCCCACCGTGCGTTCGTCGATGGGCGCAGGGCGGTGACGCTCGGATTTCGCTTCCGCGCCAGGGCCGCCACCGACGTCATGGTGAAGCTGGTCCACGAGGGCAAGGTCGCGCGGGCGTGGCACCTCGCGAGCAGGCTCCCCTACCGCCTGCACCGACTCAGCTGGGACGGCATCCTCGGCTCGGGGCCCGCCCCGTCCGGCCACTACCGGTTCGAGGTCCAGCGTCCGGGCCACCACGCCCATCCCTCCTCGCGCTTTCGCCTCCTGGACGGTGACTTTCCGGTTCGGGGCCCGCACGACTACGGCGGCCCCGTGCAGCGATTCGGCGCGCCGCGATCAGGTGGGCGAATCCATCAGGGACAGGACGTGTTCGCCTCGTGCGGCACCAAGCTGGTGGCCGCTCAGGGAGGCAGGGTCCAGGCTCGCGGCTCCGATCCGGTCCTGTACGGCAACTGGGTGGTGATCGACGCCCGCGGCACCAAGACCGACTACCGATACGCGCACTTCCTGCACCCGGCCACCGTCCACGACGGCGAGCGGGTCATGACCGGAGAGACGATCGGGCGGGTCGGCAAGACCGGTAACGCCCGAACCATCGGCTGCCAGCTCCACTTCGAGGTCTGGCCGCGCGGCTGGGAACAAGGCAGCCCGATCGACCCGCTCCCGCTCCTGAAGCGCTGGGACCGCTGGAGCTAGGCGCGTCGGGGCAAGCGGCCCAAGGTGCCACCCGTCGGCACTAGCGACGAAGTCGCGGGTCGAGCGAGTACGACCTGCCGCCCCGTAACGCGCCCGAACCCGCCGGAAACGCAGCCGCAGGCGAGGCTTCCGGCGGAGTTATTCACTCCCACTCGATGGTGGCGGGGGGTTTCGAGCTGATGTCCAGGGCGACGCGGTTGACGCCCGGCACCTCGTTGATGATCCGGCTCGAGACCCGCTCGAGCAGCTCGTAGGGAAGGCGCGCCCAGTCGGCGGTCATCGCGTCGGCGGAGGTCACCGCGCGGATCACGATCGGATAGGCGTAGCTTCGGCCGTCCCCCTGGACGCCGACCGACCGGACGACCGGAAGCACGCAGAACGACTGCCACAACTCCCGATAGAGCTCCGCGGCGCGAACCTCCTCCTGGAGGATCGCGTCGGCTTCGCGAAGGATCTCGAGACGCTCGGCGGTGACCTCGCCGCCCACGATCCGGATGCCCAGCCCAGGGCCCGGGAAGGGCTGGCGCCAGACGATCCGCTCCGGAAGCCCGAGCTCGGACGCGACGGCCCGCACCTCGTCCTTGAACAGCATCCTGAGCGGCTCGACCAGCTCCAGGTCGAGGTCCTCCGGAAGGCCGCCGACGTTGTGATGAGACTTGATCGTCGCCGCGCCGGACCGCCCGTCGCCTCCTGACTCGATCACGTCCGAATACAGGGTTCCCTGAACCAGGAAACGGGCGTCGTCGAGTTTCTCCGCCTCCTCCTCGAACACGCGGATGAACTCCTCGCCGATGATCTTTCGCTTGCTCTCGGGCTCGACCACGCCGGCGAGTCGCTCCAGGAAGCGATCCTGGGCGGCGACGTGGATCAGCCTGATCCCACGGTCGCGGAACGTCTCCACCACCTGCTTGGCCTCGTTCTTCCGCAGCATCCCGTGGTCGACCAGGACGCACGTCAGCTGGTCGCCGACCGCGCGGTGCACCAGTGCCGCGGCGGCGGCCGAGTCCACGCCCCCCGAGAGGCCGCAGATCACGCCCCCATCACCCACCTGGTCCCTGACGCGCTCGACCTGCTCGCCGATCACCGACGCCGGGGACCAGCGCTGCTCGAGGCCGACGAGATCGCGCAGGAAGCGATCGAGGATCTCGGTGCCATACGGCGTGTGGACGACCTCCGGGTGGAACTGGATCCCGTACAGGCCGCGGTCGGGGCTCTCGAACGCGGCCACCGGCGAGGCGGGGCTGGAGGCGAGGGCCACGAAACCAGGCGGGGGCTCGAACACCGCGTCGCGGTGGCTCATCCAGCACTGCTGCTCGTCCGGCAGTCCGGACATCAGGCGACCTCCCCCGTCGGCCAACGAAAGCGGGGTGCGGCCGAACTCTCCGGCGTCGGCGCCCTCGACCCGCCCGCCGAGCGCCTGCACCATGGCCTGCATCCCGTAACAGATCCCGAGCACCGGGACTCCGAGCTCGAGCAGCTCGCGCCTCAGCTCAGGGGCGTCCTCCGAGTAGACGGAGGCGGGGCCGCCCGACAGAACGAGCGCGGCCGGAGAGCGCTCACGGATCCGAGCGAGCTCCGTGTCGTGCGGCAAGAGCTCGGCGAACACGCCGCGGTCGCGGATCCGCCGGGCGATCAGCTGGGAGTACTGCCCCCCGAAATCGAGGACCAGTACCTCCTCAGTCATCCGAGACGGCGACTCCCGTGGCGACGGCGGCGCGACCGTTCGAGCCCATGCCCACAGACTGCTGTTGCTGGAGCTGCTTGCCCTCGGTCTGGAGCGCCGGGGCGATCATCACCTCGGCGCGCTGGAAGTCGCGGATGTCCTCGTATCCGCAGGTCGCCATCGAGGTCCGCAGCGCCCCCATCAGGTTGAACGTCCCATCGTTCTCGAGCGCGGGTCCGAGCAGGATCTCCTTGAGGGTCCCGTCCTGGGCGGTGGCCACCCGCGTGCCGCGCGGGAGAGATGGATGGAAGGTGGCCATTCCCCAGTGGTAGCCGCGGCCGGGTGCCTCCTTGGCTCGAGCCATCGGCGATCCGATCATCACCGCGTCGGCGCCGCACGCGATCGCCTTCGAGACGTCGCCGCCGGTCCGCATGCCGCCGTCGGCGATCACGTTGCAGTACTCCCCGGTCTCGAGCATGTGCTGAGAGCGGGCCGCCGCGACATCGGCGATCGCGGTCGCCTGCGGCACGCCGATGCCGAGCACCCCGCGGGTCGTGCAGGCGGCGCCCGGGCCGACCCCGGCCAGGACCCCCACCGCGCCGGTCCGCATCAGATGGAGGCCGGTGGAGAACGAGGCGCATCCGCCGACGATGCAGGGCACCGGGACCTCGGCGATGAACTTCTTCAGGTTCAGCGGCTCCGACTTCGAGGAGACGTGCTCGGCGGAGATCACGGTGCCCTGGATCACGAGGATGTCGAGGCCCGCCTCAAGCGCGATCTCGTGGTAGGTCCGCACCTTCTGGGGCGTCAGCGACGCGGCCGCCACCACGCCGTGCGACTTGATCTCGGCGATCCGCTGAGCGATCAGCTCCGGCTTGACCGGCTCACGGTAGATGTCCTGCATCTCCCGGGTGGCGATGTCGGGCGAGAAGCTCGCGATCCGCTCCAGCTGCGCTTCGGCGTCCTCGTAGCGACAGAAGATCCCCTCGAGATTGAGCACCGCGAGCCCGCCGAGCTTGCCGATCAGGCCGGCCGTCTGCGGCGAGACGACGCCGTCGAGCGCAGCGGCGAGCAGTGGGAGATCGAACCGGTAGGGCCCCAGCGTCCAGGACATATCCACGTCATCGGGATCCCGGGTGCGCCGTGAAGGGACGATTGCGATGTCGTCGAAGCCATACGCGCGGCGCGCCTTCTTGCCGCGTCCAATCTCTACTTCCATAGTCGCATCCTAGAACTCGCGGCGGACGATTTGACGGGCTGCTGGGCGCAGCCGTGAGGGCCGTCGATCCTAGCAGCGCCAGGCACTCGCCGGCCACGCCTGAACGGGCCGCCAAACAGCCGCCAAACGGGGCGCCAAGCGACCGCCAAACGGCCACCAAACGACCGCCAAACGGCCACCAAACGGCCACCAAACGGCGA
>JBOGZB010000250.1:0-12025 GCA_050697175.1 Solirubrobacterales bacterium
GCGGTGCGGCTGGCGGTGGTCGAGGGGCTCGTGCTGCTCGACCTCTCCGGCGAGGCGCCGCCGCCGCAGGACCACATCGGCGACCTCGCGGCCTCGCTGGCCGCCTACCGGCTGGGCGAGCTGCGCCGCGCCGCCCGCATCGTCTACGCGGTCGACGCCACCTGGAAGGCGATCGCCGAGAACTACAGCGAGTGCCTGCACTGCCCCGGCGTCCACCCGGAGCTCAACGAGCTCAGCAACTACATGAGCGGCCAGGTGATGGAGGGCGCCGGCGCGTGGTGCGGGGGCTCGATGGTCCTCACGGAGGGCGCCGCGACGATGGGGCGCGAGGGCGGCCACGCGACGTCGCGCCCGCCGATCGAGGGCCTCTCCGGCGATGACCTGACCTCGGTCCTCTACTTCGTGCTGTTCCCGAACACGCTGGTCTCTCTCCACCCCGACTACGCGATGGTCCACACGCTGTGGCCGAAGGCGCCCGACCGCACCGAGGTGGTCTGCGAGTGGTTCTTCGAGCCCTCGACGATCGCCGCGGACGGGTTCGACCCCTCGGACGCGATCGAGTTCTGGGACCAGGTCAACCGCGAGGACTGGCATGTGTGCGAGCTCACCAACCAGGGAGTTCGCACCCGGGGCTACGTCGCGGGCCGCTACTCGGCCGAGGAGATCGACGTCCACGCCTTCGACGTGATGGTCGCCGAGCGCTACATGGACGCCCTCCGCGAGCCCCAGGGGGTGCCCGCGTGAGCGGCCCCGGAGGAAGGGGAGGACGGGGAGGCAGAGGCCGATGAACGAGATCGCCGCGAAGCTCGGCGAGGTCGGGCTGCCCGAGCCGACCGCCGACCTCGCCGCTCGAGAGTGGGACGCGGTCGTCGTCGGCGGCGGTCACAACGGCCTCACTGCGGCGGCCTACCTCGCGAAGGCTGGACGCTCGGTCCTGGTCCTCGAGCGTCGTGAGCGGCTCGGTGGCGCCTGCACGCTGGAACGGCCGTTCCAAGACCCGGGCTTCGTGGTCAGCCCGTGCGCCTACGTGATCGGCCTGCTCGACGACCTGGTGATCCGCGAGCTCGAGCTCGAGCGCCGCGGGCTTCGCTACTGGATGGCGGACCCGAACCTGTGGGTGCCGTTCGACGACGGCTCCGCGTTCGGTCAGTGGATCGACGATTCCCGCACCCAGCGGAACCTGGAGGAGCTCGGCGTCTCCGAGCGCGACATCAAGGGCTACTGGGCCTACGAGGAGCTGTTCGACGACGTCCGTCGCAAGCTTCGACAGGGAGAGCGCGACACATGGGTCGGAGATTCCCCGACCCGCGCCGAAATCGAGGACCTGGTGGGCGGCGACCGGACGATGATCGACCTCCTGTTCGAGTCCTCGATCGCCGATGTCCTCGACGACCACATCTCCGACGAGCGGCTGAAGACCGCCCTGTTCGGCCAGGGCATCATCGGCACCTGGGGAGGCCCGAGGGATCCCGGCACCGCCTCGATCAAGCTGATGCACTTCCAGGGGGACATGGACGGGCGCGGCCCGCTGTGGGGCTACGTCGAGGGCGGGATGGGAATGGTCAGCTTCGCGATCGCCGATGCGGCGCGCGAGGCGGGAGCGGTTCTCGCCTGCGGGGTCCCGGTGTCGGAGATCATTCCCGGCCAGGGCGTCACGCTCGAGGACGGGACGTCGATCCGCGCAACGACCGTGATCTCGAACGCCGATCCGAAGCGGATGCTCGGCATGCTCTCCGGACAGGACGTGGACGCGGACTATCGCGACCGGCTCGAGCGCTGGAAGGTGCGGAGCCCGGTCGTCAAGTTCAACGCGGCGCTCGACCGGCTGCCGAGCTGGACGGCGGCTCCCGGCGAGGACTGGCCCGCGAAGGCGACGATCGACGTCACCGGGACGATGGACGAGGCCCAGCGCGCATTCGAGGCCGCCGAGCGCGGCGAGCCCGCCGTCGCCTTCGGGGAGATCTACATCCAGACCGGGTACGACCCCTCGCCGGCTCCGGACGGCAAGCACCTGCTCAGCGTCTTCGGCCAGTACGCGCCCTACGAGCTGGCAGGCGGCGGCTGGGACGCGCGCCGCGACGAGGTCGCCCGCCAGTTCATCGACCTGATCGACCGGGTGGCTCCCGGGTTCGAGAACTGCCTCGTCGACCACGAGGTTCTCGGCCCCCCGGACATCGAGTCGCGGATCGGGCTGACCGGCGGCAACATCTTCCAGGGAGAGGTCACCCCGGACCAGATGTGGGAGGGCCGGCTCGCCCCGCGGACGCCGGTGCCGGGGCTCTACATGTGCGGGGCCGCGACCCATCCCGCCGGCAGCGTGATCGCCCTCAACGGCCGAAACGCGGCCGCCGCGGTGCTCGCCGACGCCGGCGTCGCCCTGGCCACCGCCTAGGCTCACAGGCACGATGGCGGTCGCGTCGGTATCCGAGAGCACCCGCGAGCGGATTCTCGAGTCCGCCTGCGATCTGATCGCCGCCGACGGGATCGACGAGGTGAGGATCGCGCGGGTGGCGAGGAGGGCCGGCGCGTCGACGGCGCTCGTCCACCACTACTTCTCGACCCGCGAGGAGCTGCTCGAGCAGGCGCTGATCCACTCGTTCGAGCGTGCCGGCGAGGACCGGTTCGGCGACTCGCAGGTCGAGGAGACCGCGACCCAGGGCCTCGCGGCGGCGATCGCCGACTGCCTGCCGCTCCCCGGCCCCCAGGAGCGCGAGTGGGTGCTGTGGGTCGAGCTGTGGCTGCGGGCGGTCCGCGACCCCGGGCTGCGACCCGTGGCGGCCGGCCTCTATGAGCGCTACCGCACGTGGATGGCGGAGCTGATCCGGGCCGGCGTCGCGAGCGGCGAGTTCGACTCCGGGGTCGACGTCGAGGCCGCCGCCGATCTCGCGATGGCGCTGCTCGACGGCGCCGGGATCCGCGCCCTGCTCGACGATCCCGAGATGCAGGTTGCGGACGCGCGGGCCCTTGTCGCCCGGCGACTCGCGGCCGAGCTCGGGGTGGACGCGGCCGCCCTGCGCGGCTAGGGCGCCGGCGCTGGGCGGGTTCTGCCCGCGGACGCTGCGGCGCTTGCCGCGGGCAGCCCGCGGGTGTAACCTGAACAGCCGTTCAGTTTTTTCGCCCAGCCGGGTTTCGCCCACAGGAGGAGAGCGGCGACTTGAGCCCGCGCCCGCAGATCGACCACATCCGCAAGCCTCAGATCCTCGAGGCCGCCGCGGCCGTGATCGCTGAACGGGGACTGGCCTCGACCAGGATCGCCGACGTGGCCGAACGGGCCGGGACCAGCGCCCCGGCGGTGCTCTATTGGTTCGGCTCCAAGGACGAGCTCCTGACCGACGCCTTGACGGTCGATGAGGATCGTTTCTATGGCCTGATGACCGAGCGGCTCGCATCCCTCGACCGCCCGCGCGACCGGCTGCGACTCCTGATCGAGGCGTGCGCGGTCGACTACGACCTCACCCTGTGGATGGAGCTATGGGGCAGGGCGAAGCGCGACCCGGGCGCCGCCGCGGCCCGCCAGCGCCTCGACGACCGTTGGCGCGACCAGATTGCCGAGGTGATCCGGGCCGGCCAGCAGGCGGGCGAGTTCGGGAACGCGGATCCCGACGAGGCCGCGACCCTGATCGCCTCGACGCTCGACGGGCTGGCGGTCCAGGTGACGCTCGGCGACGAGGGCATCTCGGCCGAGCGGATGCTCGGGCTCGGAGTGCGATGCGCCGAGCTCCTCCTGGGCTGCGAGCTGCCTGTGATCGACGCCGACCGCACGGTCGACGATCCGCGCGAGCGAGTCGCCTGATGGTCGTCGACCTGGGCCGCATGAACCGCCGCAACCTGCTCCGGGCCGGCGCCGGGACCGCCCTCGCCGCCTACGGCCTCGCCGGCTGCACGGTGGAGCGCCCGATCGACAAGTCCGGCGCCGCGCAGGTGATCGTCCCGAAGGTCGACGGCGACCTGCTGATCTTCAACTGGGCCCAGTACATGGATCCCGCCCTTCAGAGCGGATTCGAGGACAAGTACGGGGTGAGCGTGACCGAGGCGAACTTCGACTCGATGGAGGCGATGCTCACCAAGCTGCGCTCGGGCGCCCAGTTCGACCTCACCTTCCCGACCTCCGAGTACGTGATGCGGCTGCGCCAGGAGGGCCTGCTCCACGAGTTCGATCGCCACCTGCTCAGCAACGCAAAGGGAATCGATCCCTACTTCGACGATCCCTGGTACGACCCGGGGTCGCGCTACTCGGTCCCTTACGCCATGTACACGACCGGGATCTGCTGGCGAAGCGACATCGTCACGGGCATGACCGGCTCGTGGAACGACATCACCAACCCGACCGCCGAGGGCCGCGCCTTCATGCTCGACGACTTCCAGGAGGCGATCGGCCAGGCGAACCTGCTGAACGGCTTTGACCTCAACACCGAGGACCCCTCCCAGCTCGCCGTGTCGAAGCAGACTCTGCTCGATCAGAAGGGCAGTCTCCGCGGCTACTCCACCAACACCATTCAGACGCTGACCTCCGGGCTCGCGGTCCTCCAGCAGGCCTGGAACGGCGACATCGTCAACGTGCGAAACCAGGTCGACGACCCGGACATCTTCAAGTTCGAGACCTGCAAGGAGGGCATCCCGGTCGGCTCGGACACGATGGCCGTCCCCGTCAACGCCCGCTCGCCGGGGACCGCGCTCCTGTTCATCAACTGGATTCTCCAGCCAGAGCACGCGGCCCAGAACGTCGCCTGGACCGGCTACCCCCAGCCGGTCGAGGGCGCCAAGCAGGAGTTCACGAAGCTGGTCAAGGCCGAGCCCTCCATAGACATCACGCTTCAGACGCTCAAGAACGGCGACGAGTACCGGTTCGCGACGCCCGAGGGCCGTCAGGAGTGGAACCAGATCTGGACCGAGGTCAAGGCGTCCTGATGGAGGCATCGGCGGCGCGACGCCGCTCGAGGGGCAGGGGCCCGGAGTTCTGGACCCGCTTCCTGCTCCCGCCGGGTCTGTGGCTCCTGCTGCTCTTCGCGGTGCCGCTGGGCCTCATGGTGGCGCTCTCGTTCGGCCGGGTCGACAACCTCGGCCGAGCGGTCTACACGACGAGCGTCTCCAACTACAGCGACGTCTTCGACCCGATCTACGTCCCGATCCTGGTCCGCTCGGTCGGGTACGCCCTGGCCACCGCGGCGCTGTGCCTGGCGATCGGGTACCCGGTCGCCTACTTCATCGCCCGCTACGGAGGCCGGCACAAGAACCTGCTCGTCGCCGGGCTCGTGATCCCGTTCTTCGTCAACTACCTGGTCCGCACCTATGCCTGGGTGGCCCTCCTCTCAGACGACGGCCTCCTCAATCACGTCTTCATGTCGCTCGGGCTGACCGACCAGGGCTTCCGGATGATCAACACCCCTTACTCGGTGATCGGGGGGCTGGTGTACGGCTACCTCGTCTTCATGATCCTCCCGGTCTACGCGGCGCTCGAGCGCATGGACGCGTCCGTGATCGAGGCCGGAAAGGACCTCTACGGGAGCCCCCTGCGGACCTTCCTCCACGTCACCCTGCCGCAGACCTGGCAGGGGATCCTCGCGGGGCTCGTCCTCGTCTTCTTGCCCGCGGTCGGTGACTTCGTCTCGGCCCAGCTTCTGGGCGGGCCCGACACCTACATGATCGGCAACGTGATCCAGGACCAGTTCTTCACGGCCAACAACTGGCCACTCGGCTCGGCGATGACGGTGATCATGATGATCTTCCTCTCGATCTGGATGATCTGGTACCTGCGCTCGGCCTCGCGCGCGACGAGGGCGGCGCTGTGAGCGGGAGGCCGACCGCTGCGGAGCGGCGCCCCCGATCGGGCCGACCGCGAGCCAAGGAGATGCTGTGAGCGGGGTCGCTACCGCCGAGGCCGAGCGCCCGGTGGATCGCTCGGCGCGGCCTCCTCGCCGCAAGGGCTTCGACCGGCCGCGGTTCCTACGTGTCTACACCGGGCTGATCTACGTCTACCTGTTCGTCCCGATCGCGGTCGTGATCCTCTTCTCGTTCAACAACCAGAAGTCGCTCCAGGTGTTCAAGGGCTTCTCGCTCGAGTGGTACAGGGCGTTCCTCAACGACGACACGCTTCGCCGCTCGCTGTTCGCGTCGCTGGAGATCGCGTTGGTCACGATGGTCGCGGCGAGCATCCTCGGGACGATGCTCGCGATCGGCCTGGTCCGGTCGCGCAGCCGTTGGAACCCGGCCTGGAACATCCTCATGCTGGTCCCCCTGGTCACGCCCGAGATCGTGACCGGGATCTCGGCCCTCCTCCTGTTCTCCCAGCTCGGGGTCTCGCTGTCGCTGAAGACGGTGATCCTGGCCCAGATCACATTCTCGATCTCCTACGTGACGATCGTCGTGCGCGCCCGGCTCGCCTCGATCGGGACCGAGGTGGAGGAGGCCGCGATGGACCTCGGGGCGACCCGATGGCAGTCGGTCCGCTTAATCCTCTTGCCCGAGCTGTGGCCCGGGATCGTGGCCTCGGCGCTGCTCGTCTTCGCGCTCTCGTTCGACGACTTCGTGCTCTCCTTCTTCACGACCGGCGAGTCCGTGCAGCCGCTGCCGGTCCGCATCTGGTCCGCGATCCGGTTCGGGATCTCACCGGAGATCAACGCGATCGGCACTCTGATGATGGTGGTCTCGCTGAGCGCGATCGCGCTCGCGGTGCTGGTTCCGCGGCTGTTCGGACGCCGCGAGAGCGGAATCAAGGTACTCACAGCGGAGGAGGGCTGATGGGCAACGAGGCGATTCGTCTGGAGAACGTGAGCAAGAGCTTCGACGACTTCGTGGCGGTGGCCGACGTCAACCTGACGATCGAGCGCGGCGAGTTCTTCTCGCTGCTCGGGCCCTCCGGGTGCGGCAAGACCACGACCCTGCGGATGCTGGCGGGGTTCGAGCAGCCGAGCGACGGCCAGATCATGCTCGAGGGCGAGCCGGTTGACGACGTCCCGCCCTACAAGCGCAACGTCAACATGGTGTTTCAGAGCTACGCGCTGTTCGAGCACCTGGACGTCGAGGGCAACGTGGCGTTCGGCCTGAGGCGAAAGCGGGTACCGAAGGACGAGATCAAGCACCGGGTGTCCGAGTCGCTCGAGCTGGTCGGGCTCGCTCACCGCGCCGTAGCGCGCTCGTCCGAGCTTTCGGGCGGCCAGCGCCAGCGGGTAGCGCTCGCCCGGGCGCTGGTCAACAGGCCGGCTGTGCTGCTCCTGGACGAGCCACTCGGCGCCCTCGACCTGAAGCTCCGCCGCCAGATGCAGGTCGAGCTGAAGGAGATCCAGCGGGAGGTCGGGATCACGTTCGTCTACGTGACCCACGACCAGGAGGAGGCGCTCTCGATGTCGGATCGGATCGCGGTCATGCACGACGGGAAGGTGATCCAGTGCGGCGCTCCCGAGGACGTGTACGAGCGGCCTTCGGAGTCGTTCGTGGCCGACTTCATCGGGATCTCGAACCTGATCGAGGGCACGGCGCAGGACGGGGGCGTCGTCAGGATCGGCGACGGGTCCGAGGTGCCGGCGCCGATTCCGAGCGACTGCTCCGCGGGCGATCTGGTGAGGATCGCGGTCCGGCCCGAGAAGATCGCGCTCGGCGAGGTCGAGGAGGGCATGGTGGTCCTCGACGGCGTCGTCGAGCAGCGGGTCTACCTCGGGATGACCACCCAGGTGACCGTGTCGGTCGGCGACGGCGCCCGGCTGGTCGCGATCGAGCAGCTCACCTACCGCGCCAGGGCGGACGACCGGTGGGAGCCCGGGACGCCGGTCCGCGTCGGGTGGCACCCCGAGCACTGCCTGATACTTCGATAGCGGCGTTCCCGCCGCCCGGGACGCCGGACCAGCTGACCACAAGGAGGGCGAGACGATGGCAACCGCGACCCTGACCGAGCTCGAGAACTTCATCGACGGCGAGACCGTCCGAAGCGCCGAGGGCGCGACCGAGGAGGTCATCAACCCGGCGACCGGTGAGGCCTTCGCGAGGGCCCCGGTGTCGAGCGCCGAGGACGTCGACCGGGCGGTCTCGGCGGCACGGCGGGCCTTCGACGGATGGTCGCGCGCGACGCCAAGGGAGCGCTCCGAGGCGGTCCACCGGCTGGCCGCGGCGATCGAGGAGCACGCCGAGGAGCTCTCCGACCTCGAATCGGCCGACGCGGGCAAGCCTCGCGCGTCGGTGATCGAGGAGGAGATGCCCGGCAACGTCGACAACCTGCGGTTCTTCGCCGGGGCGGCGCGCTGCCTGGACGGCCTGGCCTCAGGCGAGTTCGTCGAGGGCCGCACCTCGATCATCCGGCGCGAGCCGGTCGGCGTCGTCGGTCAGATCACGCCCTGGAACTACCCGCTCGCGATGGCCGTCTGGAAGCTCGGCCCGGCGCTCGTCACCGGCAACACCGTGGTCCTGAAGCCGGCGGAGGACACCCCCGTGACCACCCTGCGGCTCGCCGAGCTTGCGGCCGACATCTTCCCGCCCGGGGTCTTGAACGTGATCGGCGGGCACGGCGAGCCGGCGGGGGCGGCGCTGGTCCGGCACCCCGAGGTGGACATGGTCTGCCTGACCGGCTCGCCGCCGACCGGCAAGTGGATCGCCCGCGAGGCCGCCGACACGCTGAAGCGCGTCCATCTCGAGCTCGGGGGCAAGGCCCCCGTGATCGTCTTCGACGACGCCGACGCGCGGGCCGCGGCCGAGACGATCGCCTCGTGCGGCTACTTCAATGCCGGCCAGGACTGCACCGCGGCGTGTCGGGTCCTCGCCGGGGCGGCGGTCTACGACGACGTCGTGGCGGGGCTCGCCGAGCAGGCCGGCGACCTGGTGATGGGGGACACGGCGGCGCCGGAGACGACGCTCGGCCCGCTGATCTCGGCCCGCCAGCGCGACCGGGTTGAAGGGTTCCTGGAGCGCCGGCCCGACAACGCCGAGGTCGTCACCGGCGGGTCGGAGCCGGACCTTCCCGGCTATTTCCTCGAGCCGACCGTGGTCGCGAACCTCGCGCAGGACGACGAGATGGTCCAGAACGAGGTCTTCGGGCCCGTGATCACGGTGCAGCGCTTCGACGACGAGGCCAAGGCGATCGAGTGGGCGAACGGGACCCGCTACGGCCTCGGCTCGTCGGTCTGGACTCGCGACGTGGGTCGCGCCCACCGGGTCGCAAACGCGCTGCGGTTCGGGGTCGTGTGGATCAACGACCACATCACCTTCTGCTCGGAGATGCCCCACGGGGGCTACAAGGAGTCCGGTTACGGCAAGGACATGTCGGTGTACGCGCTGCAGGACTACACCGAGATCAAGCACGTGATGGTCAACCTGGACTGAGGTGCGCGCCGTCGTGATCGGCGCCGGCCTCGCCGGGCTGGCGGCAGCCGATGAGCTCCTGCGGGGCGGGGCGGAGGTGACCGTGCTCGAGGCGCGCGGGCGGGTCGGGGGGCGGGTGTGGTCGCGACGGCTCGCGAACGGCGCGGTGGTCGAGATGGGGGCCGAGTTCATCCTGCCGGGCAACTCGCTGGTCCGCAAGCTGGTGCAGCGGTTCGGGCTCGGCCTCTGGGACAAGGGCATGCGGTATGGCCGGCGGGAGCCGCGGGGGGTTGAGCTGAGTGTCGAGGAACTCGAAGCCGGCGCGCGGGTGGTGGACAAGGCGCTGGCGGCGGGTGAGGGCCGAGGCGAGTCCGTGCGAGGGCTGCTCGACCGGCTGGCACTCGACCCGGTGGCAAAGGAGGCGATCCTCGCGCGGGCGGAGGTCTCGGCCGCGAGCCCCGCGGACCTGGTGCCGGCGAGGGACCTGGCCGGGATCGCCCACGTGGACGACGAGCCGTGTCCAAGCATCGCCGGCGGCAACCAGCGGCTCCCCGAGGCCCTCGCCGAGCCGCTCGGAGGCTCCCTTCGCCTGGCGACGCCGGCCCGCTCTGTGTCGTGGACCGAGGAAGCCGTCCGCGTGTGCGTGGACGGGGGCGAGCTGGAGGCCGACCGGTGCGTGATCGCGGTACCCGCGTCGGTGATCCACGAGCTCGAGTTCGATCCACCGTTGCCGCCGGGTCACCGCGAGGCGCTTGAGGGAATCGCCTACGGGCACGCCGCGAAGCTGTTCGTGCCCCTCCGCGGGGACGTGGTGCCGAGCGCGGTGCTCTCCGTGCCCGAGCGCTACTGGGCGTGGACCGCGGCGGGCGCGGAGGGCCGCGCGCAGCCGATCGTCAGCGCGTTCGCCGGCTCGCCGGGCGCGTTGGAGCGCCTGGGAATCGCCGAAGGGCCCGAACGCTGGGTCGCCTCGCTGATCCGCCTGCGTGCGGATCTCGAGCTCGATCCTGACGCCGCCCTCTTGTCCACCTGGAGCGACGACCCCTGGGCCCGGGCGGCCTACTCGGTCGAGCGGCCGCCGCAGGCGATGGCGACGCTGGCGGAGCGGCTCGGGCCGCTGGCCTTCGCGGGCGAGCACACCGTCGACGCCTTCGAGTCGCTGATGGAGGGCGCGCTTCGCAGCGGCGTGCGAGCCGCGCATCGAGTCATCGAAGCGTGAGCCGGCAGCGCTGCAGGCCTCAGGAAGCCGGCGTCAGTCGAAGCTCCATTTCCACGTCGCCCCCTCCGCTCCCCCATCAGCCGAACGGCCCTTGAGCTCCTTCTGGTCGTAGAGGAGGTCTTGACGGTGGATCTGCAGGAAGTCCAGGTTCTTGGGCCCCTGGTCCATGCCGCTACATGGGAAGCCTCCACCTCCGGTGAAGAAGATCGTGAAGAACGTTTGGTCCAGGGTCTCCGTGCCGACGTAGTGCCCACTGCCGTACGCGAGCTTGACTCCGGGGCCGGAGTTGTTCTCGTCGACGGGCTTGGTTCCGCTCCCGCTCAGCGTGCAGCCACCCTGGTTCACGCCCGAGACCGTCCACTGCATGACGCCGTTGAAGTCGTAGCGGAAGACGCCGTTCCCGAGGTATCTGCCGAAGCTGAGATGGGCCGTGCCGTTTGAGTGCCACTTCTCGGCCTTCGCGGCGCCGCAGCAGCCGCCGACGCCGCTCACGGAGCCCTTCCAGTCGTCCTTGACCACGTAGAACTCCTTGCCGGTGTTCTGGCAGTTCTGCTCGCTCGCCTCCCTGACCCGATTGGTGTCGTCGGCACAAACCAGGAGCTCGTAGGCGCCGAGGGGAAGGTTGCTCGTATTGATCGAGTCGGAAGCATGACCCCGATCGGCGTCACCCGGGTCGAGTCTGGGGACCTTTCGGGAGGCCACCTGGAACTCATCCCTGCCGCCGAATTCAGGGTTTATGTAGAGGGCCGTGACCGATCGCCCGGCCGCCGCGTTGCCTTTGTTCTTGGTCACGTCCTCGAATGAGAACGTGGCGCCTACACCGGGAAAGACGTAGCGGGGGGAAACGCTGGCCTCGGCGTGAGTCACGTCGAGGTTCGCCTTGCGGTGGCCGCCCTTGGCGGGCGCGAGCCCGGCCGACGCGCCGATCAGGGCAGCCGCGCCAACAGCCACCATCAGGCGGAGCCGTCCCGGATTCCTCATCCTTGGTCCTTCCCTCGACGCCCCCTCGATCCGCCGACTCGGATCGCAGGTCGACCGTACTCCCGCCAGGTGTGGGTGTCAAGGAATGCAGACGGTGATAGGAGCGGCGCCCGTGGTCAGGGAACCGCGGTCGCCTCCGCGAGCTCGCTCTCGCCGCGGGCGCCTCGCGCGGCGGCCGGGCCGCCCTCCTCGCGGGTCAGGCGGTGGGCCAGGTAGACGGGAACCATCGAGAGCAGGATCACGATCACCGCGACCACGTTGACGATCGGCAGCTGGTTGGGCCGAAAGAGGTTGTCGAAGATCCAGATCGGCAGGGTCTCCTGCCCGGCCCCGATCGTGAACCGCGTGACGATGATCTCGTCGAACGAGAGCGCAAACGCGAGCAGCCCCCCGGCGACCAGAGCGGTCGCCATGTTCGGCAGGGTGATGTGGCGGAAGGTCTGCCAGGGATCCGCCCCGAGGTCCGCCGATGCCTCCTCGATCGACCCGGACATGCGCCGGAGCCTGGCGATCACGTTGTTGTAGACGACCACGATGCAGAAG
>JBOGZB010000251.1:0-7298 GCA_050697175.1 Solirubrobacterales bacterium
TGGCGACCGTGTCGCCTTCGTCGACCTGGTCGCCGACGGCGACCTCGATCTTCCACACGGTTCCGGTGATGTGAGCTTCTACATCCGGCAAGGCGGGGGAGAATATCCGGCCTTGCCCATGGAACGAACAGGGGACCCGGTGGTGATCGTCGCCGCGCACAATGAGGCCGACCGGATCGGGGCGACCCTCGACGCGCTGGCGCGCGCCTTTCCCGGCGCCGATCTCGTGGTGGCCGACGACGCCTCGACCGACCAGACGTCCGACGTGGCGCTGGCGCGCGGCGCCGAGGTGGTCGCGCGCGGCCGCTCGCACGGCAAGGGCGGCAACGTGACCGCCGCCGCGCAATCGGTCCTCGATCGCGCCGCCGAGCCCGACCCACCGACCTTCCTCTTGTGCGACGCCGATCTCGGCTCCTCGGCCGGGGAGCTGGCGGCCCTCGTCGAGGCGGTCGAGGGCGGGCGATGCGACCTCGCGGTCGGCGCCTTCCGCGACCGAGCCGGAGGCGGGTTCGGGCTCGCGCTCGGCTTCGCCCGCTGGGGGATCGAGCGGCGCTGCGGGTATCGCGCCGGCGCGCCGCTCTCCGGTCAGCGGGCGATGCGGGCGGCGGTGCTAGGGGACGTGCTGCCGCTCGCCGACGGATATGGCCTCGAGACCGCGATGACGATCGACGCCGTCAGGGCCGGGTACTCGCTCGGGGAGATCGAGCTCGACCTCCGCCACCGGGCAACCTCACGAAGCCTCGCCGGCTTCCTGCACCGGGGCCGTCAGCTCGCCGACATCGCTCGCGCCTACCTGTCCCGGCGCTAGCCTCGATCCGTGATCCTCGCGATCGACCAGGGGACGACCGGCACGACGTGCCTCGTCTTCGACTCCGCGGGCGAGATCGCGGGGCGCGCCTACTCGGAGTTCGAGCAGCGCTTCCCGCGCCCGGGACTGGTCGAGCACGACGCGGCCGAGATCTGGGAGGTGACCGTGCGGGTGGCGAGCGCTGCGATCGCCGACGCCGGGATCGAGGGCGCCGACCTGGACGGGATCGGGATCACCAACCAGCGCGAGACCGTGGTGGCGTGGGATCGCTCGACCGGCGAGCCGGTTCACCGGGCGATCGTCTGGCAGGACAGGCGAACCGCGGAGCGCTGCGAGGAGCTCAAACGGGCCGGGCACGAGCCCCTGGTCCGCGAGCGGACCGGGCTCGTGATCGACCCCTACTTCTCGGCCACGAAGATCGAGTGGCTGCTGCGAAACGCCGAGGCGGCCCGCGACGCCGCCTTCGGCACGATCGATTCGTGGCTCGCCTTCAAGCTGACCGGCCGCCACGTCACCGACTACTCGAACGCCTCCCGGACGATGCTGTTCGACTTTCGCGAGATGCGCTGGGACCCAGACCTCTGCGAGCTGCTCGGGATCGACCCGGAGAGCCTCCCGGAGCCCCGTCCGTCGGCTGAGGTCTACGGTGAGACGACCGTGTTCGGGGGCCGGGTTCCGGTCGCGGGAATCGCCGGCGACCAGCAGGCCGCGCTGTTCGGCCAGGGGTGCCGGCGGCCCGGGGCGGTCAAGTGCACCTACGGAACCGGCAGCTTCGTGCTGCTCAACACGGGCGACGAGCCTCCCCCGCCGCGCGACGGGCTGCTGAGCACGATCGCATGGGGCATCGGCGACCGGGTCGACTACGCGCTCGAGGCGGCGATGTTCGTGAGCGGCGCGGCGGTCCAGTGGCTGCGCGACGGCCTGGGGATCATCGACTCCGCCTCCGACACCGAGCAGCTGGCCGCATCGCTGCCGGGCAACGACGGCGTCTACTTCGTCCCCGCCCTGACCGGCCTCGGCTCGCCGCACTGGGATCCCTATGCGCGAGGCACGATCCTTGGCCTGACCCGGGGCACGACCCGCGCCCACCTCGCGCGGGCGGCGCTCGAGGCGATCGCCTATCAGACCGTGGACGCGGTTCGCGCCTCGCGGGAGGGGGCCGCCGGCCCCCTGGATGCCCTGAAGGCCGATGGCGGGGCGGTCGCCAACCGGTGGTTGATGCAGTTTCAGGCGGACCTGCTGGATGCCCCCGTCGTGGTGCCCTCGATTGCCGAGACGACGGCGGTGGGCGCCGCCCACCTGGCCGGGCTCGCGACCGGCGTGTGGCGGCCGAGCGACCTCGACTCGATGTGGCGCGAGGCGGCGCGCTACGAGCCCGCGATCACCACCGACGAACGTGAGACGCTGCTCGACGGATGGCGCCGAGCGGTCGAGCGGGCAAAGGGCTGGGCGAGCGCGTAACCGCGCGGCTGAACGGGGGTAGGAGCCGGTGAGTCCGGCTCTCACGGGACCGCCCGACATGTCCGACATCAAGCCGCAGGTCTACAAGGATCCACGTCCCTCCGAGTACTTCGACGGGTTCCACGAGCGCGCCCGCACCCGCGACCCCGACTGGCTCTATCAGGTGGTGCGCATGATCCTGACCCCGCCGACCCTGCTCCTGTACAGGACCAGGGCGATCGGCGTCGAGAACGTGCCCGCCTCGGGGCCCGTGATCCTGGCGCCCAACCACTTCAGCCAGATGGACCACTTCTTCGCCGGCGTGTACCTGCGGCGAAGGATCCGCTTCATGGCCAAGTCCCAGCTGTTCGCCAATCGGGCGATCGAGTTCATCTTCCGCCACGGAGGCGTCTTCCCGATTCGGCGCGGCTATCACGACGAGGAGGCGTTCGAGACCGCTTACGCGATCCTCGGCCGGGGCGGCTGCCTGCTCATGTACCCCGAGGGCGGGCGCTCGCGAAGCGGCGGGCTCGGCCAGCCGCGTCCAGGGGTCGGCCGGATCGCGCTCGAGTCGGGCGTGCCGGTGGTCCCGATCGCGATCCACGGATCGCTCGGGGTACGCCGGTGGCGAAAGCTCCGATTCCCCAAGGTCACGGTGCGATTCGGCGAGCCGATCGCCTTCGACACCGTCGCGGCGCCGACCCGCGAGCAGCAGCTCGAGGTCGCCGGGGTGGTCTTCCAGCGGGTCCGCGCCATGTACGAGGAACTCGAGGCCAAGGGCCGCAGCGGAGTCATCAAGTCGCTGCGCGAGGGGATCGCTTCACCCTCAGAGCACGAGGTCACCGCCGGCTCGCCTCGCTAGGCGGGGCCGGCGCGCGAGCTCACTCGTACCTCGCGTCCAGGGATCGCCAGTGCTCGGCGTCGTGGCCGGGCGAGATGACGGCCTGCGGATACTGGCGGTGGAAGAGCTGGAGCTCCTGGAGCGAGCGGCGCCACAGGTGCGGGTCCTGGGGCCGGGGCTGCGCAGGGCCACCCTCGAGCTGTCGCATCGTGTAGACGGCGTCGCCCGCGATCACGAAGTCGCGGTCGCGAAGGCGCGCCAGGACGCTCATGTGGCCGAGCGTGTGGCCCGGGGTGAAGGCGAGGCGGATGCTCCCGTCCCCGAACAGGTCGACCGTCCGCCCGAAGGTCGCATAGGAATCCACCCGGCCGCCGTCGAAGTCCACGAGCCGGTAGTCGAACGCGAAGTCGTAATGCTGCGGCCGGTAGCCGCGAAGGATCGGACGAGAGCCGGCCGTCGCGGCCTCCCATTCGGCGCTGCTCAACACGAAGGTCGAGGACGGGAACTCCGAGATCCCCGAGGCATGGTCGACGTGGAGGTGGGTCATCACCACGAAGGAGATCGAGCGCGGCTCGGCGCCCAGCTCGCGCAGCTGGGAGGGCAGGTCCTTGCCGGACTCGATCCGCGGGCGGGCGACCCACGCCGCGGCCCGCCCGAAGTTCTCGCTGGGCTCGGCCGCGATCGAGGAGTGAAGGCTGGTATCGACCAGGACCGAGCCGGCGGTCGGGTGGGTGATCAGGAACGCGGGGCACGGAACCCAGATCCAGCCCGACGAGCGCGAGGTGAAGAGGCCGGTCACCTTGAGCGACTCGAACGGTCCGCCGGGGCGCTCGAAGCTGGCGGCCGGAAACTGCACCTCACCGCCGGAGAGCGGGTGCACGGTGACGGTCGCCCCGCCGGTGCCGCCGGGGAGCGGCCCGGTGAGCGGCTTGGGCGCGGCGTGGACCTTCACCGGGTCCCGATCGCGGAGCGGGGTCGGGCGGCTGCGGGCGGGGTGGCGCTTCGGCTCATCGGGCGGTCAGGGTAGCGGGGGACGACGGAGGCGGAGCGGGCATCGTGACGTTCGGGCGCCGGGTTGCCGCGGATAAGCTGACCGCCGATGTCCGAGCAGCGCCCATCCGAGATCTTCCGCCCCGGGCTTCTGGAGGGGAAGGTATGCGTGGTCTCCGGGGCCGGTACCGGGCTGGGCCGGGCGACCGCGATCGAGCTCGCCGCGCTCGGAGCGACGGTCGTCGGCTGTGGCCGACGACCCGAGCCGCTCGACGAGACGGTCCGCGCGATCCGAGACGCGGGCGGGAGCGCCGGCGCGGAGCCGCTCGACATTCGCGAGTCCGAGGCGGTCGACACGATGCTCGACCGGACGCTCGAGCGGCACGGCCGCGTGGACGTCCTGGTCAACAACGCGGGGGGGCAGTTCCTGAGCCCCGCCGAGGCGATAACCCCGAAGGGCTTTCGCACCGTCACCGAGCTCAACGTGCAGGGGACCTGGCAGATGACTCACGCCGCGGCCACGAAAGCCTTCATCCCGCAGCGCTCGGGCAAGGTGATCAGCGTCACCCTCTCGCCGCACAACGGGATGCCCGGGATGGTCCACTCGGGGGCGGCCCGAGCCGCGGTCGAGAACATGATGCGAACCCTCTCGATCGAGTGGTCTCGGTTCGGGATAAGGCTCTGCGCTCTGGCCGCCGGCCAGTTCGACACCGAGGTCCTGCGTACCAAGTACCCGCCGCAGATCGCCGAGAACGTTCATCGAACGGTTCCACTGGGCCGGCTGGGTGCGCCCGAGGAGATGGCCTGGATGGTCGCCTACCTGGCCTCTCCGGCAGGGGACTTCGTGTCAGGCAGCGTGCTCACGATCGACGGCGCCCGCGACAACTGGTTCGGCGCCTGGCCTCCGTCCACGGCGGCCGCGGAGTCGGGAGAGCCGCTGGCAGAGGAGCGAAGGCGGGACGAGTGAGCCCGCCCGCTCAGCCTGCGAAGGCCGTCCGCAGCGCATCGACCAGCCCCCGGCCGCACCGCCGGCCCGGGTCCTTCTCCGGGTTGTAACAGGCGATCGAGGCGCCGGCGAGCGCCGGCGACGCGGCGAGCGGCCCGAGCGACGCCGCGAGCTCATCCCAGGTCATGCCGCCGCCCATCAGGTAGTCGGTGGCGGCGAACACGTCCTGGTCGAGCACGTCCACGTCGAGGTGCAGCCAGAACGGCCTCGCCGAGAGCGCGTCCGCGACGCGCCTCGAGGCGGCTTCGGGGCCCTCGGCCCGCACCTCCTCGACCGAGAGCTGGATCGGCTCCGGGTCCAGATCCTCAGGCTGGAGCATCCCGTACGCGAGCGACTCCTCCTTGTCGCGAAAGCCGATCAGCGCCGTGTCGGCGGGGTCGACCGTGGAGCCTCCCGCCGCCTCGACCCAGGCCCGAGGGCCCAGCCCGAGCGCGACGCCGACCGGCATGTCGGCCGCCTCCCCGGTCGGCGAGGTGACGCCGTCGTAGAGGTCGAGGTGTCCGTCCAGGTAGGCGAGGCCGACTCGCCCGAGGGCGTCGCGCGCCCCCGCCAGCGCTCCGGGGAGCTCCGCGCAGCAGCCGCCGGCGAGCAGCGGCCGCTCGCCCGAGCCGAGGGCGCCGGCGACCGACTCCCTGATCGCGGACGTCGCGCCGAGGACGTCGTCGCTGGCGATGATCCCCGTCTCGGAATCCCGTTCTGAGCCCCGGACCCGGACCTCGAGGTCGCCGCCGTCAACCGCGTCAAGCGCCTCCACGATCCCCAGATCCCGGAGCGCCGCAGGGGCCAGCTCCGTGCCGCCCGAGCGCCCCACCGAGTCGATCGGGACGCCGATCACGCGAGTGGGCGTCATCTCGCCGGTCTGGCTCAGAGGGTCCAGCTCGATCAGGTGGTCATGCCGCCGAACTGTCCACCGGTCACGTTCAGGATCTGACCGTGGACGTAGTTGGCGAGCTCGGAGGCGAGGAACAGGACGGGGCCTGCGGCCTCGTCCGGCTGCGCGGCTCGGCCCATGGGGATGATCATCGACGCCATGGCGCGCTGCTGGGCCGGGATCCCGAGCCCGATCTTCTCGCCCTCGCGCTCGATCTCCTCCGCCTCCTCCTTTGCCTGGGTGAGGCGCGTCTCGACGAAGCCGAAGGCCACCGCGTTGACGTTGATCTTGAATTGCCCCCACTCCTTGGCGATCGTCTTGGTGAGGCCGGTCACGCCCGCCTTGGCGGCCGAGTAGTTGGCCTGGCCGGCGTTGCCCATCGTCCCCGAGATCGAGGTGATGTTCACGATCTTCCGGAACACCTCCTTGCCCTCGCCGAGCTCGGCCTTGGCCGCCTCGCGCCACGTGGGGGCCAAGGCGCGAATCACCCGGAACGGGACGATCGTGTGGATGTCCAGCATCGCCTGGAACTGCTCGTCGGTCATCTTGTGCACGACGCCGTCCCAGGTGTAGCCGGCGTTGTTGACCACGATGTCGATCTCACCGAAGGCCTCGTTCGCCTTCGCGACCAACTCGTCCGGGATGCCGGGCTTGGTCAGGTCGCCGGCGAACACGGCGGTCTCGCCATCGATCTCGGCCGCCGCCTGCTCGGCGATGTCGCCGTCGATGTCGTTGATCACCACCTTGGCGCCCTCGCTGATGAACAGCTCGGCCGTCGCCCGGCCGATCCCGCGGGCCGAACCGGTGATGATCGCGGCCTTGCCGTCAAGTAGTCCCATCTGTGCTCGTTCTCCTCTCGAAGGTCTTGTCGGAAGCGAGAACCGTACCTGGGGGCGCCCCCCGGCGACGTGGTAGCGTCGCCGAGATGCCCGAGTCCGAGAACACCGAGCTGATCGAACGCTTCTATGGAGCGTTCAACGAGCACGACGGCGACGTGATGGCCGCGTCCTACGCGCCCGACGCGCACTTCTGGGACCCGGTGTTCGGGGATCTGCGCGGCGACGAGCCGGGCGCCATGTGGCGGATGCTCACCGGCCGCGCGGAGGATCTCACCGTGGACCTGGCCGAGCACGAGGTCGGCGACGACCGCGGTTCGGCTCACTGGATCGCCCGCTACACGTTCGCGCAGACCGGGCGCGCCGTGACCAACGACATCCATGCGTCGTTTCGCTTCGCCGGCGGCCTGATCGCCGACCACCGCGACGAGTTCAGCTTCCATCGATGGGCCAGGCAGGCCCTCGGCGCCTATGTCCTGCTTATATGATTGACGCCCTTCCTTAAG
>JBOGZB010000252.1:0-22964 GCA_050697175.1 Solirubrobacterales bacterium
CGCCCGCGCCATCCTGCGCAGGGCGATCTCCTCCACCGGCCGCGCGCCATCCGGGCGCACGATGCCGGCGATGCCGCACACGTCAGCCGGCCTCGCCCGGGTCGATCGCGATCGCGTAGGCGTGCAGGTAGGCGGTCGCGTCCCGCACCCGCTGGATCTGCGAGTACGCGGCCTCGACGCCGTCGGCGTCCAGGTCGGTGCGCGGCGCCAGCTCGGCGGCAGGGACGTCGTGCTTCTCGCCCCACACGAGCAGGTCCATCCGGTCGTACGGGTGGCCGAAGTAGAACTCCTCCTGCGTCTGCGGGAGGCTGAAGGTGTCGGTGGTCGGGTAGCGGGTCGCGACCGACTCGGGGAGACCGAGCTCGCGCGCGAGGGCGTAGACCTGGCCCTTGTAGAGGTGCGCGATCGGCTTCACGTCGGCGAGTCCGTCGCCGCCCTTGACGAAGAAGCCCTGGTCGTACTCGAGCAGGTTCGGGGTGCCGGCGACCGCATAGGAGAGGCGATCCGCCCAGGTGTACTCGAGCAGCTTGCGAGTCCGCTGCTTCATGTTCGAAGCCGCGAGCAGCTCGCGGTAGGCGTCGGGTGGCATCCGCTGGCGATCCTCGGTCCCGTCGGGGCGCTCGACGACCAGCGAGAAGACGATCATGCCCCCGGTCGGGCGCGAGCGCACCAGCTTGTGGCGCCAGCTCGGCTCGTAGTCGGGGAAGACTCGGCGGATGGCCTCGTCGCGGCGCCGGTAGCAGCCGAGCGCCTCGAGGGCGTCGGTGATCGGCTCCTCGACGGTCTGCGCGCCGAGCGAGTTGGCGAGCTCGAGCCCGATGTCGGCGGACTCGCTCGCCCCGTCGCGCTCCGGCAGTCGCAGGCACATGACGTGCTCCGGGCCGAGTGCCCGAACGCAGATCCCGGCCACCACGCCGGAGTCGACCCCGCCCGACACCGCCACCACGGCGCCTCCCCTGCCGAGCTCGCGAACCGCTTGCGCGGTCTGCTCGGTTACCCGCTCGAGGCAGGCGGCCGCGTCGAAGCTCACGTCAGGCCCCGTGGACTCAGCCGTGCTCATCGAGACTCCGTCGCGCAAGCGTTGTTGCCGCGACCAATTCGGGCTGCACGATCACAACCGAGGTAACGCGTGCACGGCTCCGAGTTTGACGGGGTGTGTCGATAGTTTGGACGGATGACGGACATTCGGCCATTCGAGCGTGCCGACCTGCAAGCGGTGGTCGCCCTTCTGGAGGCCCGCCTGCCCTGGTGGACGCACGAGGACTCCTTCCTGACCGAAACCCTAATCGACTCATCATGGGCGGAGCCCGACCTCGCCTCCCTGGTGGCAGTTGACGACCAGGGAGAGCTGCTCGGCTTCATCGGGGCCCAGGCGCGGCGGGTGCGCTTCGGCGAGCGCAGCCTGCGGGGGATCTGCTGCGCGCACCTGGTCGTCTCGGCCGACCCCAGGGCCGGCCCTGCGGGGGCGCTCCTGATGCGCCGCCTTCTGTCCGGCGAGCAGGACCTGACCTGGACCGACAGCCCGACCAGCACCGTGGTGCGGATCTGGCGGGCGTTCGGCGGGCATCTGGACCACCCGCGCTCCTGCGATTGGATGCTCGTGCTTCGGCCCCTCCCCTGGGCGCGCGGGATCGTCGCCGCGAAGATCCGGCGGGCCCCGCTTCGCGAGGTTCTGCCGGTCGCCGCCGTCCCGATCCAGGCATCGGGGGGCCGCCTCCTGCCCCAGGCGTTTCCAGCCCTGCCCGCGGACGTCACGAGCGAGCCGACCGGGGCCGCCGCGATCGTCGAGAACCTCCCCGCGCTGACCCGCGGGGTGCACCTCTACGTCGACTACGACTCGCCCTACCTCGAGCAGCTCTTCACCCAGGTCGAGGCGGTGATGGGCGGACTCGAGCTCCGGATCGTCAAACGCGACGGCCGGCCGATCGGCTGGTACGCGTACCTCGCGCGGCCGGGCGGCGCGAGCCGGGTGCTCCACATCTGCGCCCCCGAGCCGGAGGTCGAGGCGGTGGTCGGCGAGCTCGTCGGCCGCGCCCGGGAGGTCGGCAGCGCGGCACTCACCGGGCGCCTCGAGCCCCACCTCGAGGGGCCGCTTCGCCGCCGCCTCGCCGTGATCGGCTTCGCCCGCCAGCCGGTGATCCACGTCCGCGACCCCGAGGTCCACGCGATGCTCGCCACGAGCTCGTCGCTCCTCACCCACCTCGACGGCGAGTGGTACGTGACCTGAACCCGGCGGCAGCCGGACTCAGCGGGCGCGGCTCGAGCTCGGTGTCTCCGCGCCCCGGTCTACCCCTCGGCCACGCGCCCGGGCGATCCAGGCCCGCGCCGTCGCGGTGAGGCGGGGCGCCGAGACCCGGGGCGCCAGCAGCACCGACCGACCGAGCCGCTTTCCGGTTGCGAACCGCGCCTTGAAGGCCTCGTCGCCGAGCAGCAGGTCGTACTCGGCGGCGCCTTCGGCGAACGCCTCGCGCACCGTCTCGGCGAGCAGCAGGAACCCCACGCTGTGGCGGCTCCAGGAAGGATCGAACCCCGCCTGGTAGTAGGAGAACCGGTCACCGACCCGCCAGCCGTACCAGCCCGCGACGGCCACCGCGTCGACCTCGAGAAGGAAGAGGCGAAGCCATCCCCGCCGGTGCGCGTCGAGCACGAATTTCAGGTGGAAGTCCCGCGCAGCGGCGTCGACGACCGATGACGCCGTGTCGCGCCCCCGCCAGCGGGCGTCGTGGAGCCTGAACATGGTCCAGAAGTCGGCGAGCACGTCCTCGGTGGCCTCTGAGCGGCGCATCCGGACGTCGTGGCTCTTGCGAAGGCCGCGCATCTTCCGCCCGATCTGGTTTCGCAGCCCCCGGCTTCGCCCTGCCAGGTACTCGTCCCAGGTCGACCCGTCGAGCTCGACGTAGGGGAGGGCCTCCTCGGGGCGCGAGACCGTGGCCATGGTCGACGGCCAGGCGCGGGCGAGCGCCTTCCACCACGTCGCATCCGCATCGACCCGGCCGAGGTCGAGGTGACAGCGGGCGCCGAGGTGGGCGGCCAGCGCCGGCGCGGCCTCGACGGCGATCGTCTCGTCGTCACCTGGCGCGGCGACAGGGTGGTAGATGTCGCCGTAGCGGACCCCCGGGAACCGGGCCCCGCGCTGGCCCCTCCCGGACGGCTCGCCGACCAGCGGAAGCAACCCTCGGACCTCGCCTCCGTCGCGAACCACGGCCACGGCGGGCCGGCTTCCCCGGTGGAGGGTGTTGAGCGCGGCCAGGTACCACTCGGGGGTGACGAACGCGTTGCCGCGCTCGGACGCGAGGCGGCGCCACGGCTCGGCCACGGCGCCGAGGGCCTCCTCCCGGTCTATCAACTCGACGTTCAAGCCGTCGATCGGGAGTCGTCCTCAAGAAGCATCCCCGGCCCGGACGCTACCGCATAGGCTGGTCACTTCCCGCCGGTCCGAGCCTGCCTGCAACCATCGCCGAAATGACCCCAGCGGACACCGAACCAAGCGCGCCCGCATGGCTCGTTCTGCCCACCTACAACGAGGCCTCGAACCTCGAGGCGATCATCAGCGCGATCCGCGAGCCGCTCGACCCGCCGCCCCATGTGCTCGTCGTCGACGACTCATCGCCCGACGGGACCGGGGAGATCGCCGATCGGCTCGCCGCCGAGCACCCGGACGTCTCGGTGCTCCACCGCTCGACCAAGGAGGGCCTCGGGCCCGCCTACGTTGCGGGCTTTCGGGTGGCGCTCGCGAGCGGGGCTCCGCTGATCGCCCAGATGGACGCTGACTTCTCGCACGACCCCGCCGACCTGCCCCGTCTGCTCGCCGCCACCGCCACCGCCGACCTGGTCCTCGGTTCGCGCTACGTCGAGGGCGGCGGAGTCACGGATTGGGGGCCGGTTCGCCGGCTGATCAGCCGCGGAGGCTGCGCATACGCCCGGGCCGTCCTGGGGGTTCCGATCCACGACCTGACGGGTGGCTTCAAGGCGTTTCGCCGCGAGGTCCTCGAGGCAATCGACCTGGGCTCGATCTCGGCCTTCGGATACGCATTCCAGGTCGAGACGACCTACCGCGCGATCCGGGCCGGTTATCGGGTCACCGAGCTGCCGATCCTGTTCCGCGATCGCCGCGTCGGCGAGTCGAAGATGAGCAAGAGGATCGTGCTCGAGGCGGCGTGGCGGGTGCCCGCCATGCGCCTGCCCGCCCATCGCGGCGAGCTGGGCCGGACCGCCTAGGTCCAGGCGAACGTCCAGAGCTTGTTGCCGATGAAGTTGACCGGCGTGGCCACCGCCACCGCCACCGCCTGGGCGGGGAGGTCGGGCGCCCCGAAGACGTCGACCCCGAGCGCCAGGACCGCGAGGTTGACGGCCAGGCCGCCGAGGCTAACGGTGAAGAACCGGGTCGCCTGAAAGCCCGTGTGCCCCCCCTCGGCCGACTCGCGAAAGGTCCAGATCCTGTTGAGGACGAAGTTGTTCGTGACGGCGACGCAGAACGCGACCACCGCGGCGGTGATGTGCTGGAAGTCGAAGGTCAGCGTCAGGACGGCGAACACCACCAGGTTGATCACGTAGCCGGCCGCGCCGACGACTCCGAACTGGAAGAGCTGGGCCCAGTTCGCCGGCCTTCGGATGCCGAGATGGACGCGGCGGATCAGGCCCCAGGTCCAGTCGGCTGGGCTCTGCCGAGCGCCCTGCGGCCGGCGGGGGGCCTCGGAAGCGGTCATCGAATGGGTCCGATGTGCCGAAGGATGATGGGTTCGACCCATCTGGCTCGTGCGTGCGTTCCCTTCGTCACCGCCGCAGTATATGAATCGCCCGGACCGTGAATTCGATCCCCGACCCACCGTCACAACACGCCGATCATCCGTCCAGGGACGCCGCGGGCGGCGACGCCCGCCGGTGGCCGCTCGGGGGCGTCTCGGCGGGCGTGCTCGCGATGCTCGCCTTCTTGGCGGCGACCAACCACTGGTACGGCTGGGACGCCGGGATCCGGGCGACCCAGGCGCTCGACACCGAGACCTATGCACGGATCGCCGCCGCCGCCCCCGGTTTCCCGAACCACGACATCGGGTCGGCGTTCACCGAGCGGTTCGCCTTCCCCTGGGTCCTCGGCGCCGCCGGGGACCTGTTCGGCGGCGGGCCCCACGTGCCGTTCCGGATCATGTTCGCGCTGTTCGTGGCCGGGACGCTGGTGGCGATGGTCGACATCTCGAGGCGGCTCGGCCTCGCGGCCTCGGCAAGCCTCCTGTGCGTCGGGCTGTTCGCGCTCAACCCGTACGTGTTCAGGGGCGACGCGATCGCCCCCGGACCGGTCGACGAGGCGTTCGTGCTCGGGATCGCGATCCTGATCTGGGGACTCATCGCGGTGCGCTTCGCCGGGGTGATGGCCGGCGCGATCGTCGCGATCCTCGGCAGGCAGAGCGCGCTGATCGCGGTCCCGGCCGCGGCCGTGTGGCTCTACGTCGGGTCCGGCTGGAGCGCGATGGCGCCGCGACGCCGCCTGATCCAGATCGCCGCCGCGGTGGGAAGCGTGCTGGTCATCTACGGCGCCATCAAGCTCTCGATCACCTCGTTCACGTACGGCTTCGCCCCGAGCATCCCGAGCGACACCGTGATCCCGTTCGTCGGCCACCCGGGTACGCCCTCGGCGTTCGCGACCCACATCGCGCGAATCGCGGCGCCACTGGTCCTGTGGGCGGGCGCGCTGATCGGCGCGGTGGCGGGCCTGTGGCGCGCAGGAGGTCGATTCAGGCCTCCGGCCGAGTTCTGGTGCGCCATCCTGATCGGCGCCTCGATCATCGCCCAGCCGTTGATCATCAGCCCGCACTTCCCCGGCTTCGAGGCCAACGAGCAGCGCCTCAGCGCCCTCGGGCTGCTTCCCCTCTGCGTCGGGCTCGCGTACCTGCTTCGAGATGCCGGCAGCTCGCTTCGGCGAGCGCCGGCCTGGGCGCTCGTCCTGGGCGCGGGTGCTCTCCTCGCCGCCTCGCTGCATGACCGCTTCACGGTCATCGGGCCGAGCGGCAACGGCCAGTTCATAGCCCTGGAGCTGATCGCCGCGGCCGTCATCGCCTGCGTCCTGGCCGTCGTGATCGGCGGCGGGCCGCCAGACGACCCGGCAATCGCCCGCGAACGCGCCTAGTCGAGGGCGCGAGCGCCCCCGCCGGCCCGCTGTCCGCTAAAACCTGACCGTGGGCTCGGTGAGGGAGAGTCGACAGGCCGCGAGGCGCGACCGCCTCGAGCTCTTCCGCGGGCTCGAGAGCCACGATCGAACCGGCCTCGCCCTCGGCCTCGCGGTCCTCGCGGCGCTCGCCGTCCTGGACGCCCTGCTCGGAGACTCCGGGCTGCTGGTGGGGATGTTCGTGCTGGCGCCGTTCGTCCCCGCCACGCTGGGCGCCGTCGTGGCAACCTCCGCCGTGGCGGGCTTCGCGGTGCTCGCCGGCTTCCTCAGCCCGACCTGGGACCTGGACTTCGGTCGCCCCGAGTACTGGATCACCATTCTCGGCCTGATGGTTGGCGGCGCCTTCGCGATCGCAGCGGCCGCTGCGCGGCGGCGAGCCCGGATCAGCTCGCAGCGACTCGCCGTCCTCGACCAGGTCGGAGCGATCGCCGACGGCTCCCTTCCCCTGACCGAGACCCTCGAGCGAGTGGTGGAGATGATCGTGCCGGCGGTCGCCGACATCTGCATGATCGACGCGATCCACGACGGCCGGATCGTCCGAGCGGCGGTGCGAGCCGCCGGCCGGCCGGACGCCGCCGAGGTCGCGGCGCGGATCAGGCGCCGCGAGCCGTCGGTGCCGGATCGGTTCATAACCGCCGAGCGCTCCAGGGTGGAGGTTCCCCACTACCGGGCACGCATGGACCCCGAGGACCTGCGAAGGCTCGCACACGACCCCGAGGACCACGAGTTCCTGATCTCGCTCGAGATGCGCTCGTGGGTCGTCGCGGCGATGAGCGCCCGCCGCCGGAGCCTCGGCACCCTCACCCTGCTGACGAGCTGGTCGGACCGCCGCTACGGCCCCGACGACGTGGGCTTCGCGCAGGACCTCGCAAACCGGATCGGCCTCGCCCTCGACAACGGCGGCCTGTTCTCGGACCTCGAGAGCGTCGAGCGCCGCCTCGACGCGGTGATGTCGATGCTCGACGAGGCCGTGGTCATTCACGACGCCAACGGAATGCTCGTCTACGTCAACGACCTCGCCTCGCGCTGGCTCGGCTTCCCGGCCCCCGAGGACGCGCTGGCCGCTCCCGCGGCCGACCTCGTGGATCGCCTCCGGGTCTGGACGGAGGGCGGAGCCGGGGTCGACACGGAGCTGATCGCCGAGCACCTGACCGCCTTCCGGCTGCCTTGGCAGGGGATGGCCCGGATCGCCGCCCGCGGGGTTCGAGAGGAGCGATGGGTCGCGGTCAACTCGCGGGCGATCGAGGCCCCCGATGGCCGCATCCTCTACGCGGTCACCACCGCCAAGGACGTGACCGACCTGAAGCGCTCGGAGTTCGCCGAGCAGCTCCTCGCGCGCACCGGCGAGCTCCTCGCCTCCTCGATCGACTACGAGGAGACCCTCCAGGCGGTCGCCCGGGTCGGGGTCCCGCAGCTCGCCGACCGCTGCTCGGTCTACATCCCGGATCGAAACGGCGTCTTCGAGCGGGTCGCGGTGGCCGAGGCCGGACCGCGCGCGCCGGGGCCGGACGAGCGGACGGCGCAGCTCGGCGACGGCAGCCCACTCGCCGAGGTGATTCGAACCCGCACCCCGCTCCTGGGATCCGAGATTCGAGCCGCCGGCCACGAACCTGACCAAGCCGGACCCGCAGACGGCTCCGGCCCGGGCTCGACGATGGCGGTTCCGATGACGGCCGGCGCCAAGGTGATCGGCGCCCTGTCGTTCGCCAACGGAAGCGAGTCGAGGCGATTCGACGAGGCCGACCTGAGGATCGCGGCCGAGATCGCCCGCCGCGCCTCGTTGGCGATCGAGAACGCCCGGCTCGCGGGCGAGCACGCCGAGGTCGCCCATGTCCTCCAGCGAGGGCTGGCGCCACCCGAGCTCCCCGCGACCGGAGGATTCGATCTCGCAGCGCTTTACCGCCCGGCCGGCGAGGTGAATGAAGTCGGCGGCGATTTCTACGACGTCTTTGCGATCGACGGGGGATGGATGGTCGCGATCGGGGACGTGATGGGGCGCGGCGCGGCCGCCGCCTCGCTCACCGGGCTGGCCCGCCACACGATCCGAACCGCGGGCCGCATCACGGGCGACCCGCGAGAGGCCGCCCGCCTCGTCGACGAGAGCCTCAAGCGCGGCCCCGACCTCCTGCTCTGCAGCGCGATCATCATGGTCCTTCCGGAGACCGATCAGGACCCTGCGCCGATCCCGATCCTGGTCGCCGGGCATCCCGCTCCCCTGCTGATCCGAGACCGCGCGGTCGAGCCCGTCGCTCTTCAGGGCCCCCTGCTGGGCGCTCCGGACGAGCACCGGTGGGAGCTGTCGACCGTCGAGCTCTCGGCGGGCGACCAGCTCGTCCTCTACACCGATGGGGTGACCGAGGCACGCGGCGCGAGCGAGCGCTTCGGCGACCATCGGCTGCGGGCCACGTTGTCGATCCCCGCCGTCCCGCGCGCGGTCGTCGAGGCGGTCGAGGAGGCGCTCGACTCGTTCATCGCCCGCGAACCCGAGGACGACGCGGCCGTCCTGGCAATAGCCCGACGGAGCCACGTCACCGGCCGTTTCGACGAGGACGCCCCGGGCGCGGATCGGATCTCCGCTCGGGCGCAGAAGCTGGGTCACGTTTCGACGCCCCGCGAGGGGGTATTTCGCTCCCCCGAGGGCCCGCGCCCGCGTGAGTCGTCCGGAAGGCACCCTGAGACCCGACCCCCGTCACATGGAGACTGAGCCCGCGAGGCAGACCGGCGCGGAGCTCCTTCTGTCGCTCCCGGGGGCCGCGGCAAACGTCGCGATCGTCCGCCAGGCGACCACCGGGGCGCTCGGCCTGCTCGGACTCGGCGAGACGCGCCTGCTCGACATCAACGCGGCGGTCAGTGAGGCATGCAACAACGTCGTCGTCCACGCCTACCCCGACCGGGACGGGCCGATGGAGGTGCGCCTGGCGATCGGCGCCGGTGAGATCGAGGTGAGCGTCGCCGACCGCGGCGTCGGCATCAGGCCCAACCGGCCGGAGCCCGAGCTCGGGGTCCAGGGCCTCGGCCTGTCCCTGATCCAGACTCTGACCGACCGGGTCGAGTTCCTCGGCGGCATCGGCGAGGGAACGACGGTCAGGATGGGGTTCAGCCTCGGCGGATCAGGGCCGGCCGGGAAGGCCGGCGAGCCGCAGAACGGCTCGATCGAAGCGGCCGTCCCCCCGGGTGAGGTCATGATCGCGGTCTCGGCGGGCCCGCTCGCCGCCCCGGTGCTGGGCCGGATCGTCGCGATGCTCGCGGGGCGCGTGGGCTTCTCGCTCGAGGGGGTGTCGGAGGCGCAGCTGGTCACCGACTCGCTGGCCGCCCACGTGCCGGATGCCTCGCCCGACGGCCGGGTTCAGCTCGGGATCGACGCTCCGGGCGCCGAGCTGATGATCAGCGTTGGGCCCTTGAGCCGTGGCGGCGCCGACCGGATCCTCGCCTCGTCGGCGTCGGATGGCCTGCCGCCGGTTCTCGAGCGCCTGACCCGGGAGCTTCGGGTCGAGGACCTCGGTGACGGCGAGCTCCTGCGTCTCAGCCTCGTGAACCCCGACTGAGCCGGGTCCGCTCAACCGATCGGGTCGTCGACGATCTCGAGACGCTGATCGAGCTGGGTCACCTCGAACGCCCGGTCGACAGCCGCCGCCCCGCGGACGATCATCAGCCGGCCGCCCACGTCGCGAGCCCGTTCGTCGGCGGCGATCAGGGCCCGAATGCCGGTGGAGTCGATGAACGTGACGCCCCGCAGATCGAGGACCACCGTGGTCGCCGACTCATCCTGAGCTCCGGTGAGCTCTGTCTCCAAGGCCGGGGTGTTGACGATGTCGAGCTCGCCGGCCAAGGCCATCAGCAGCCGGTCAGAGCGCTGCTCCTTTTTGATCTCGAGGGACGGCATCGCTGTGGGGCCACGATACATGCGGAGTGGGCGCGCCCGCCCCACTTGGCGAAGGACCGAGCTCGCTGCACTCTCAGCTTCCGGCTGGGGGGCGCTCGACCGGGCCGTCGCCCTTGACGGCGTCCAGCAGCTTGCGAAGCGCCTTTCGCATGATCCGCGAGACCTGCATCTGCGAGACCCCGATCCGCTTGCCTATCTCATGCTGGGTGAGGCCCGACTCGAAGCGAAGCTCGAGGACGGTGCGCTCGCGTGCGTCGAGAGGCGCATCGGCCGCCGCGAGCTGAGACTCGACCCGCTCGTATCCCGCATCCCGTCCGCCGACCGACTCGACCAGCGGCCAGGGCTCCGGCTCGAAGCGGCCGGTGGGCGCGTCGAGCGACAGCGCGTGACGGGCGTCGTCGGCCTGGAGAGCCTCGGTCACCTCGTCCTCGGAGAGCTCGAGGCGAGCGGCGATCGCGGCGACCGTCGGCGTTCGCCCCGCCTCCTCGGTCAGCGCGCGGATCGCTCCCGAGACGGCCACCGTGCGCTCCTGGAGACCGCGCGGCAGGCGAAGGTCCGAGACACGGTCGCGGAAGTGACGGCGGAGCTCGCCGAGGATCGTCGGCGCCGCGTAGGCGACGAAGTTCTCGCCCCGCGCCGGATCGAAGCCGTCGAGCGCCTTGACGAGCCCCAGGCTGGCGACCTGGATCAGGTCGTCGAGCGGCTCTGAGGCCCCTCGGTAACGGAGCGCCAGCGACCGGGCCAACGGCAGGAAGCGCTTCGACAGCTCGGCCTTGAGCTCGGGATCGCGGCTTGCCGCATAGCGACGCAGCAGCCGATCCTCATCCCCAGGCGAGATCTGAGGGGATGGTCGCACGTCACTCGGGCCGGCACACACGCCCGCCCTCCGATCGCGCTAACCGACGCCGCGAACCGAGGCGATCGCCTCGTCCAGGGCGCCGAAAACCGGGATCGTCCGATCGATGGCGGTCAGCTCGAGGAGCTTTCTCACCTCTCCGGGAGAGACCACGAGGGCGATCCGTCCGGCGCTCGCGCGCTCTCGCCCCGCCCCGTGCAGGAGCGTGGCGAGACCGGTCGAGTCGATGAACTCGCAACCCCTCAGGTCGATCACCACCGGCCGGTCGACCTCTTCCCGGTCGAGCAGGTCCTGCAGCCCAGGGCTGGTCGCGATGTCGAGCTCGCCGACGACGCCGATCACCTCGACCCCGTTGAGGGTTCCCGCCGTGAGTTGAAATTCGTGCCCGCTCAAAACTGGCCGCCCCTAACCGAGGAATGGGCGCTACTGGGCTCGAACCAGTGACCTCCAGCTTGTCGAGCTGGCGCTCTCCCAACTGAGCTAAGCGCCCCGGGCGGGTAGTTATAGCTTGGCCGTCTGGCCCGCGCCGTGGCCGTCGCAGCGCCCGCAACGCGGCGCCGCTAATGTCTGGCCTCGCAGGGGATGTGCAGAGGATGAAGCCAACAGCACCAATCGCGCCGCGGTGGGGCCGGCTCGGGATCGGTTTGGTCGGAGTCCTGGCCGTCCTCGGATGCCTCACGATGGCCGGCGTGGTGCTCGGCAAGCCGAAGCTGACCATCGTCGTCGACCGCGCCGGCGACGGCGGCTCGACGGGCGGCGGCTCCAACTCGAGCCCGCCGTTCTGCGACATCCTGCGGTCGACGTCGAAGCTGGCCAAGCACGGGCGCGTCCGCCACACGGTGACGGCCGCGGGACCGGTCGGGGCGACGTTCAACGCCCCGGCGGTGCTGATCACCAAGCACAGGATCCAGGGCTCGATCGGGCTCGTGCCGCTGGTCCTGGTTCCGGGTCAGCAGGGAGTCAACGCCCATTTCGCGAACGGCCGCCGCAAGGTCGTCTACTACGTCAAGCGCCGGGCCGTCAAGCAGGCGGTCGGGCGGTCAGACAAGTACTTCTGGGCGGCCGACCAGTCGAACTGCCCGATCCATGACGACATGGCGCCCAATCACGGCTCGGCATCCCAGACGCTCAAGGGACGCAGCCACCATCGGCACCGCTGACCGCGGTTCGTCTGCCAGCAAACGCTCATATTGTCCATTGCGGCAGGACGGGGCCCGACCCGTGCTCCGGATCGTGGAAACGCCGGAAAGCGTGAATGGTCCGGCCCAGCCGGAGGTCGGCGACCGCGGTGTAACCCCGCGGCTGTTTAGTGTTAAGTTGATGTAAGCCGCTGTCGATGAAGCGGCCGAAGACTTAAGGACCGACGGGCCAGCGGCTGCATCGCTGGCGGCACGTCCTTCGGAAGCCAGGGCCCCTTTTTTGGGGCCCTTTTCCGTTCCGGACTCAGCCTGCCTCGACCACGAACGCGACCTGGTCGACATAACACCACGACCACTCCTCGCCCGGTTCCAGGGAGCTTGCGATCGGGTGCCCGGTGGCCGCGGCATGCTTTGACGCGTGCTGGTTGGGAGACGAGTCGCAGCAGGAGACGTGCCCGCAGCTTCGACAGACCCGCAGGTGCACCCACCTACCGCCGATCTTCAGGCAGTCCTCGCATCCGGCGACCTCGGCGGGCCGGCCGGCGGTCATCTGGTCGAGGTGGGTGCAGGTGGCCATCACACTCGATCATGTCAGGCCTGGGTCGCCTGGGCCCATGCCTGCTCGATCTGGCGCTGCTCGTCGGCTGTTCCGGGGAGCGACGGCACGGAGGAGCATCGCGACGTGTACCGCTTGCTCGGGAAGATGAGCTGATTCCTCGCCAGCGCGGGATCGGTCTTCTCGAAGATCTGCTTGACGCCGGCGACGGGCGTCACCGCGTTGACATAGGCGTCGATCTGCGCCTGGTGACGGGGCTCGTACGTGTAGTTGATCCAGTCATAGGCGGCGGTCGGGTTCGGCGCTCCGACCGGGATCACCCAGTTGTCGTACCAGAGCATGCAGCCCTGGTCCGGCATCACCCATCTGAGCTCGGGGTTGTCCGCCTGGAGCTGGATCGCGTCGGCGGCCCACCCGACCACCGCGACCACGTCGCCGCTCGCCAGGTCCTTGGCGTAGTCGCCGCCGGTGATCCTGCGGATCTGGCCGGACTCGGTCGCCGCCTTGATCTTGTCGATCGTGTCCAGCCAGTCCTGGGGCGTGGCGGTCGCGGGGTCGGTGCCCTCGCCTTTCATCACGAGCGGCACCACCTCCCGAAGCTCGGAGACCATCTCGACCTTTCCCTTGTACTTCGGATCGAAGATGTCATTGACGGAGGTGATCCCGGACGCCTCGGCGGTGTTGACGATCAGCCCGGTCATCCCCCCCTGCCAGGGGATCGAGAAGGTGTGGTCCGGGTCGCTGTCGGGCGCCTTGAGGTCGGGGTTCAGGTGCGAGAGCGCCGGTGCGAGGGCCTTCTTGTCGAGCTTCTGGATGTACCCGAGGTCGTACATCTTCTTGGCCAGCCAGTCCGTCGCCACCATCAACGAGCGGCCGCCGGACTGGCCCTTGGCGAGCAGCGGCTGCATCTTGCCGAAGAAGTCGTCGTAGCTGTTGATGTCCTCGATGTAGTTGACGGAGATCCCCGAGCTCTGCTCGAACTCCGGGATCGTCTTCTTGTCGATGTAGAGCGCCCAGTTCGAGATCTCGAGATCGCCACTCGGCTTGCCCACCGCCTTCGCAACGGTGACCGTGCTGGTGCCGCCCCCGCCGATCCCGCTCCCCCCGCAGGCGGCGAGCACGAGCGCCGCCGCCAGTCCGGTCATCGCCGCCATGATGGGGCCGCGACGCCCCCTCCACGATCGTCCGAGTGGGCTCATCGCCGGGCCCCGGCAGCGGGGTCGGAGGTGGGGACTCGCGACAGCCATGCCTCGAGCCAGGGTCTGATCACCGCGTTCTCCACATCCGGAACGGGCGTCGCGAGCTGGCCGAGCAAAAGCCCGTCGAGCATCGCCAGGAACATCCTCGCCTCGAGCTCGGGGTCGTCGGCGCGCATCGAGCCGAACACCTCCGTCAGGGCGTCCTCCCAGGCCGCGGTCCACTCGCGACAGGCTGCTTCGAGCTCGGGCTGGCGCGCGGCCTCCTGGAGCAGCGTGTACTGGGCGAGCGCGCGCCAGCGGCCCTCTCCCACCTGCGGCAGCAGGATCGCGGTCAGCTCATCCACGAGACGAGCGCGAGAGAGCCGCTTTCCGAGCACTCCGGACAGCCGATCTCGCAGCGTCTCCGTCTCGAGTCGGGCGAAGTGCTCCAGGGCCTCGATCAGCATGTCCTGGCGCGAGGCGAACCAGTAGGTCGTGGACCCCAGGGGGACGCCCGCCGCGTCGGCAACCGAACGGTGGCTGATCGCGTCGATCCCCCGGTCGGCGATCAACCGCAGGGTGGTCTCCAGGAGGAGCGTCCGGCGGGCGCCGTCGGCGCCCCTTCGACGTTGCGGCCGCGCCTGGCGCACCTCGGGTGGTGATGCTGCTTGCGAAGCCGGACTGTACATTTGTACTGTACGATCATACACGCTTTGCGAACCCGCGCGCGCCACAGCCCGACGACCGACGCGCTCGTGATCGGGGGAGGGATCGTGGGCGCGGCTTCGGCGCTGGCGCTCGCCCGCCGCGGGGTCGGGGTCGTGCTGGTCGAGCAGGGTTCCCTGGAGGCGGCGGCGGGATCGAGCTCGGGAACCGCGCGGATCATCGCACCGGCGGCCTACCCCGACGACTCCTACCTCGAGATGGGCATTCGCGCCCTCGAGCGCTGGCGCGAGCTCGAGCGAGCGGCCGGCGAGCCGTTGATCGAGACGACCGGCGTGCTGAGCCGGGGTGGGTTCGCGGAACGCCAGCTCCCGGCGCTTCAGGCCGCCGGTCTCGAGGCACGACTCGTGTCGGTCGAACAGGCCCGCGACGGCCTCGGCATCCGAGCCGGCGACGGCTCTCCGCTGCTGTTGCAACCCGATGCGGGGGTTATCCGGGCTGCTATCGCCCTGCGTGCGCTTCTGCGCCTCTCCCAAGCCGCAGGCGCGAGGATCCACGAGCGCGAGACCGTGCGCTCCATCGTTGACGGCGGCGACCTCCTGGACGTAGTGTCGGCGACCGGACGCCGCTGGAGCTGCTCGGTGGCGATCGTCGCCGCGGGGCCGTGGACCTCCGCGATTGCCGCGAGGGCGGGGATCGGCCTCTCGCTCCGGGTCTCGAAGCAGTCCGTCGCCTACTTCGACCTTCCGGATCGGCGGGCGAAACCGACGGCCCTGATCGACTATGACGGCGATGAGCCCTATGCCCTCTGGGATCCCGAGCGCGGCCTCAAGGCGGCGCTTCACGCCCGCGGGCCTGAGGTCGATCCGTCCGAACTCGGCCTCGAAGCGGATCCGGCGGCGGTCGAGCGGATCACCGGCTGGGTCCGCGCGCGGTGGCCGGCCTTGACCTCCGGCCCCGTCAGAACCGAGGCGTGCCTCTACACGAACACCCCCGACGAGCGATTCGTGCTCGAGCGTCGAGGACGGATCGTGATCGCCTCCGCCTGCAACGGGCAAGGGTTCCAACTCGCGCCCGAGACGGGCGAGCGAGTCGCCGATCTCGCCTCGCAGGTGACCGCGCGAGTCCCGGCAGGGCAGCGCGGGTGAAAGCCGAAGCTCGACGACTCGATGAGTGCCTGTCGGTACGCGACGGCGCGCTGCACGTCGAAGGATGTGCCGCCGATGCGCTGGCGCGACGGTTCGGGACCCCCCTCTACGTGGTCTCCGAGGACCAGCTTCGACGGAACGCCCGGCGCCTTCGTGATGCCTTCGCGACACGATGGCCCGGCGACTTCGCGCTTCTACCCTCGATCAAGGCCAACCCCGCGCTGGCACTCCGCCGGATCCTGACGGACGAGGGCGCCGGCTGCGACGTGTTCGGCGAGGGCGAGCTCGAAGCCGCGCTTCGGACCGGGACGGAGCCGGCGAGGATCTCGCTCAACGGGCCGATGAAGGACGCTGCCCTGCTCGAGCGGGCGGTCGGCCAAGGCGTTCGGATCACGTTGGACAGCCGAGCCGAGCTCGCGCGGGCCGCTGCCGCGGCCGCTCGGATCGGCCGGCGTGCCCACGTGAGACTGCGGATGCGTCCCGACCTGGTCGGGCTCGACCAACCCTCCGAGATGTCTGCCGCCGGGAGCTCGATCCGCGAGGCGGTTCAGCGCTACAAGGCCGGGATCCCGAGCGAGGACCTGGTCGCGATCGGGGTCGACGAGATCGCCGATCCGAACCTCGACGTCGCCGGTCTCCACTTCCATCTCGGGCGCCACTCGGCCGACCCGGAGATGTGGAGCGTTGCGATCGACGCGCTCGCCGAGATGCTCGATCGCGTTCGCGCTCTCTGGGATGGCTGGACGCCTCGAGAGCTCGACCTCGGGGGCGGCTTTCCCGCCCCGCGCGACCCGTTCGGGCGCGCGTTGCCCGCACGCCGAGGGGCCCCTCCCCTCTCCCCCGGGATCGACGACTTCGCCGAGCCGATCTGCCGCCGGCTGGTCGAACGGCTCGAGACGCTGGGAATGGCCCCGGACGCCGTGACGCTCGAGATCGAACCGGGGCGCGCGCTCTACGCGGACGCCGGCATCCACCTGGCGACGATCGGCAACGTCAAGCGCCAGACCGAGCCCGTCCCGCTGACCTGGGTCGAGACAGACTCCTCCGACTCCTACCTCGCGGACGTGAACCTGGAGTTCAACCGCTGGACCTGCCTTCCCGTCCACGAACCCGACCGTGCCGCGTCGATCCTCGCCGACGTGACCGGGCGCACCTGCGCCCTGGACGTGATCGTCCCCGACGCGGAGCTCCCGGCCGTCGCGCCGGGCGAGGTGCTCGCGTTCCTGGACACCGGCGCCTACCAGGATGCCGGTGCGACCAACTTCAACGCCCTGCCGAGGCCCGGCACCGCGCTCGTCAGCGGAGCCGAGGGCGAGCTGATCCGCCGCCACGAGACGCTCGACGACGTGTTCGCCCGGGACCTGGTCCCGGAGCGGCTTCGCGTCGACCAAACGGACACCGCCGGCCCCGCCGGGTGGCGGCCCACCGGGCTGGACCACGTCTCGGTCACAGCCGCCGACCTCGAACGCTCACTCGGGTTCTACGGCGACCTCCTGGGACTCGAGGTCCGCGCCCGCGGCGAAGCGCAGGGAGGCGAGTTCGAGATCACGGGGCTCGCGAATCCCAGCGTTCGCTGGGCCGACCTCCAGCTCGCCCACGGCCAAGTGCTGGAGCTGATCGAATACGTGGACCCGCCGGGCGACCCCGTACGCCCCTCGGTCAACGATCCGGGCGCAACCCACATCTCGCTGCGGGTCAACGACGTCGATGCCGTTCATCGGCGCCTCATCGAGGCAGGTGCCCCGGTGATCGGCGAGCCGGCGACGCTCACCGCTCCCGGAGCCTGGCAGGGTGCCCGGGCCTTCTATTGCGCTGACCCGGACGGAGTCACGGTCGAGCTCATCCAGCAGGTCGCGCGGCGCCGCTGAGGCTCCCGGTCGTCGGTTTATGCGTCATTTCCAGGGGACCTGTTCCGTTAGTTGAGGTGCACGGGAGCCGGCGGGCGCAGGGAACCCAAATGCCCGCCGGCTTCCCGTCGCTACCGCCTACGTTCGACCGGGCGCCGTCGGGTCCTGCCGGGCGACCGGCTCAATCGTCCCGACCGGTGAACGAACGGACACCGTTCATCCGTTGGATGAATGGAGGCAGGGGGTGGCGAGCGGGGCGCAGCGCACCGGCCCCGCTCGCTTTCACCCCCCCCAAGCCCCCGAGGAGCGAGCGAGGATCTCGCCGGTAGACTCGATCGTGCGATAGGCAGAAAGTCCACTCTGGGAGGGAGAAGACTTGGGACGCACAGTGATCGGCGTTGCCGTCACGGCAGCGCTCGCGCTGAGTTTCGCGGCGAGTGCCGGGGCCGCCAACCCGCCAACCGGCGTCTTTCAGGGCATTCTCAACGGGTCCGTAGGCTCGCCCGGCTGCGGCTCGGTACACAACGAGGGAGAGGGCTACTTCAGGGTGACCGCGACCTCGAATGGCAGGCGGATCGTTCCGGTCGGCAACTCGAGTTATTGCAGCGGGATCGTCGTCTCGAAGATCCTGGCGCCGAGCGACTTCAAGTGCAATCAGCTCAATGCGAATCTCACGCCGAGCCGGATCGCTGTGTCGAACGGCGCGTTCAACTACAAAGGCACGGAGCCCATCGGCCCCATGGGGGCCAACCGCCAGGTCCACGTCAAGGGCCACTGGGATACGAGCACGAGCAGATTCGTTGGCTTCACACAGATCACGGGCGGCTCGTGCGACAGCGGCAAGCGGTATTGGCGCATGAAGAAGGTCGCCGCCTGATCGAAGACGGCCTGCTGTCAGGGGCGCCCTACTCCGGCAGCCCGGCGGCCTGGACGGCCTCGTCCTTTGTCAGGAAGGCCTGTGCCCGCATGATCTTGCGGTCCCGCATGCGGACGACCGCGAAGGTCGTCCATTCAACCGGGACCCCGCTGGCTTGCCCAAGGCCGCGCGCAGCGAACTCGCCGACGATGACGTCGCCGATGGTTGTGAAGCCCAGAGCCTCGAATCGAACTCCCACGACCTCACGCAGGTTCGTCATCCAGTCACGGACGCCATCGTGGCCACGGAACCCCGAACGGGGACTGTCAGGCATCTCCCACGGCTCGTCCAGCGCACAGTCCCTGTCGAACGCCGCAATCACGGCGACGACGTCACCGCGATTGAAGGCGGCGAGCATCCCGCGAATGACCTCGACGTTCTCCTGCGACATCGCCCGCGCAGTATCTCGCGAAGCGCTCCGAGGCTCCCGGGGACGAACCGCGATCTCCCGCAGCCCGGGCTAGCCGCTCTGCATCGCCTGCATGTTCTTCATTATCTGTTCCTCGACCTCGGCCATCTCCTTGGCGGGGCTGAACTGGAGGTATTCGGTCCCCGCCTCAGCACGCTGGAGATGCCCGGGCGGCACGTAGAAGGCATCACCGGGCTCCATCACCTCATCTCGGCCGTCCACGGTGAAGGTCACCCTTCCCTTGAGCACATACCCCCAGTGCGGGCAATGGCACTGGTCGTTGGACAGCCCCTTGAGCATCGGGGTCGAGTCGATGTCCTGCTTGAAGGTCACGAACTCGATCGCCTGCTCGTCGACCGCCTCGTGCCAGGACTCGACCGGCCCGTAATCGTCGTGCTTCGCGTTCTGCTTCGAGACCTTCGGCATCTCTGCTCCTCTCGCTTGCTACCTCCCCGTAGCGCGAGCCTACATCCGGGCAGATGGCGCCAGCGTAGTCCCTACTCCCGCAGCCCGGCGGCTTCGAGGGCCTTCTGGAACTCCGGACCGATCCCGAGCACCTCGATTCGGATCACCCGGCCATCGCGAAACCGCCACGAGATAACGGCGGGGGCATCGATCAGCGCATCGCTTTCGGGCAGCAGCCGCGACACCCGTCCGACCGTGATGACCTCGTCCCCACGGTCGTCGATCAGCTCGATCTCTTGACGACCGCCGGGGAGGGCCTCCCACTGGGCTCGAAGGACATCAGCGAGCTCGTCCTGCCCTCGCCTCGTACCTGGTTCGACTGCCGTCGGTGCGTTCACGTACTCGACCTCGCGATGGGCCTGGGCGAGCATGGCCTGAAGGTCCCGGTTGTTCCAGGAGTCAACGAGGCCCCGCACGATCTCCACGTTCCCCTGCGACATCGCCCGCGCAGTATCTCGCGCCCGGTGGAACGGCGCGAGCGGCGAAAGCGCTACCTGCGGCCGGAGGTACGACGCAATAGACGCGCCAGGAGACCGGGGGGACGCGGCTCGATCTCTTCCCGCAGCGAGAGGCGCCCCTCACGGCGGGCCTTCACGACGCACGCAGGGTGGGCGTGGCGGCGACGGGAGGGATCACCCTCCGGCAGCACGAGCATGTGATCGCTCAGGGCTGGGAGCAGGCCACCGCATAGGGGGCAACGGTAGGTGGCGGGCTTTCGGTTGCCGGCGCGGCGCACCGAGTACCAGCGAGCCTGGCTGAAGGTGTCCATCGCGTTCCCAGGGGAATCCCACAAGTCCGGGCTACTCCGGCAGCCCGGCGGCTTCGAGGGCTTCCTGAACCTCTTGATAGAGGCAGATCCGCACGACCAACCCGTCGCGGATCGTGCAGAGCCAGGTCCCGTGAGCCTGCACCTCGATCCCGTCCCGGCCCCGGAAGCGGTTCGTGAACGTTATGACCACGTGCTTCCCGGCATCGATGTACTCGGCCCCGACCTGAACAATCTCGAAGGCCTCAGAGAACTCCTCCTGGAGACGTCGCATCTGGTTGAGGCTGTAGATGCCTCGGTCTGTGCCGATCGCTCGCGACATGTCGAGCTCGATATCTGGCGCAAAGTCTTCGGACGCAGCGTCAACGTCGCCGCGGAGCCAGGCCTCATAGCCGCGGCGGGCCATCTCCACGTTCTCCGGTGACATCGCCCGCGCAGTATCTCGCTCCACCCGAATCGCGGGGCGTGACCAAGCTCCGCAGCGTGATTCGACGGTCCCCAGCGCGTTCCGAGGTTCGACCGGCCCTGCGGATTCGGCGGGTGCCTAGTCCCCGAACGGCACCCTGCCGAACAAATTGACAGGCAGCCCGGCGGCTTCGAGGCGTTCCTGAGCTAGATGTAGTTCCTCACCACGTTGAGTAGCTACAGCTAGGCCACGGTCTCGTGGTTGGCAGCTTCCACACCGTGACGCGGGAAGGGGGGCTTGGAGCCGTCCGGATAGTCCGGATAGCGCAGGAAGTAGTCCTGATCCTTGGCCCCGTCCTCGCGGAAGCGACCGGCCTCGCTGATCTTGGTCACGGTCTTGCCGGGCCAGTGACCCGAGGCGTCGACGTCGTGGATCGTTTCCTCGGCCACCTTGCGCTGCTCCTCGCTCGTGCAGAAGATCTCCGAGCGGTAGATGGAGCCGACGAGATCTTCGTCAAGGTCGGCTCGATGGACCTGGAAGAAGTACTCGAGTAGGTCCCGATAGGAGATCCGCCCCGGGTCGAAGACGACCTCAACCGCCTCGGCGTGACCCCCAGGGTTCTCCTCGGTCGGGTTGTCGCCCCAGCCGCCGCTCCATCCCACGCGGGTGGAGATCACCCCGTCGGGGTGGCGCAGCAGTTGCTGCATGACCCAGGCGCAGCCTCCTGCGAGGACTGCCGTCTCGGCGTTGTTGCTCATGGCCTTCTCCTTCCTCGGAAGTTCCTGTGGCGATCCACCAACTCTTTTTCGCAAGCGAGCGCGTACGACGGCCCGCGCTAAGACTCGCCTTCGACGGCAGGGGAGCCCCCCTCCCCCAGCCCGGTGGCTTCGAGGGCTTCGGCGCGATCGAAGAAGACCCGTACACGCACGAGCTTGCCGTCGTCCAGTTCGTAGAGGTTCGTGAGCGGTTGTGTCTGGCGGAAGCCGCGTTCGGACTCGAGCTGAAGGGTCAGCCAACCGAGAACGCGGTGATCGTCAAGCGACTCCAGGCGCTCCACTTCCAGCTCGAACTCGGTCGTCGCCTCGCCAAGGGCGTCGAAGAAGCTCCGGATCCCCTGTTCGCCTCGGTTGGAACCCTCGATCGCCGCCACGGGGTTGATCAACTCGAAGTCGGGGCCACACAGCGCGAGGTACGCGTCGACATCCCGCTCGTTGATCGCGGATACAGCTCGCTTCACGATCTCCACGTTCTCCTGCGACATCGCCCGCGCAGTATCTCGCTTTAGGCGGGGTCATCAGCCCCCGGTCCTTTTCTCAGACTTCCAGTGCCTCTCTACTCCCGCAGCCCGGCGGCTTGGATGGCCTCGTCCTCGGTGGAAAACATCCGAGCGCGAAGAATCTGCCCGTCTTGAAACTCAACGACCTGAAAGAACGTGGGGGATTCCACCGGGACGCGACTTCCGGTTCCTTCACCGCTGACGCGCAAAGCTGCGACGACAAGGTCATCGCCCGCCGTATCGCATCTCTCGAGGTGCAACCGGAATCCTTCAAAGGCGTCGAGCCACGTCGTGAAGAACTGCCGAACCCCGTCTTGACCGCGACAGGTCCGGGGATCTGGATCTGCGGCGCGGCTCGTCCACTCGACCTCGGGATGGACGCGGGCGAGCGCGTCCTCCATATCCCCGGAGTTGAACGCCTCTACCGCCTCGCGGAACGTGTCGACGTTCTCCTGCGACACCGCCTGCTCCGAAAGCCCGGCGGCTTTGAAAGCCTCGGCCACTGTCTTGTGCACCTCACATCGGGTCACCTTCCCGTCTCGGAACGTGAACAGCTGCACCATGGAGAACTCGACTGGGAGTCCGGTGTGCCGGGCGCGTCCGCCGAACCGGATGGGAACGACCAGGTAGTCCCCCCGGTCGATGAACTCGTCCGCCTCAAACCAGCCCTCGCTGAATGCCTCCATCTGGTTGCCGAGGAGGTGCAGAACCCCATCCCATCCTCGGTGTGGGCGGGGGCTGTGGTCCGGAAGCACGCCCGCAGGCTCGAACACCGCGTCTGGTGCCCACATCTCTTCCAGGATCGGCAGGAAGAGGCTCGCGTCACCTTGGCGATACGCCTCGTTCAACGTCGCGTAGGCCCGGCGGGCGTTGTCGACGTTCTCCTGCGACACCGCCTACTCCGAGAGCCCGGCGGCTTTGAGGGCTTCTTCGCGCTCCTGATAGAGGCAGACCCGCACGATTGCTCCGTCGCGGATCGTCCAGACCCAGACGCCGCGAGCTTCAACCTCGATCCCATCGCGGCCCCGGAGGTGGTTCGTGAACGGCGTCACCACGTGCTCCCCGGCGTCAATGAACTCGTCTGCCCCGAACTGATCCGACTCCCAGGCGCTACGGAACTCCTCCAAGATGCGCTGCATCTGGGGGAGGCCGTACACGCCCCGGATCACACCCACCGCTCGCGACATGTCGATCTCGGAGTCGGGAGCAGCGTCCTTCAAGGCCGCATCCAGGTCTCCTCGGTTGTAGCCGTCGATGGCGGCCCTGACGATCTCCACGTTCTCTTGCGACATCGCC
>JBOGZB010000253.1:0-4104 GCA_050697175.1 Solirubrobacterales bacterium
GGGAAGCCCTTCGCCTCGATCGAGTCCCGCGGCTCGACCCGCGCGGCCCGGCACGCCCGCGCGGCCCGCTCGCCGACCACCACCTCGCCGGGGCTCGCCCCCTGCTGGAGGCGCGCGGCGGCGTTGACGGCTTCGCCGGTCACCGAGAGGTCACCGCGCGACCTCGTCGAGAGAACCTCGCCCGTCTCGACCCCGACCCGGACGGCCATCCCGCTGTCGAGCGAGCTCACCCGGTGCGACAGGTCGAGCGCTGCGGCCACCGCGCGGTCGGGATCGTCGCTATGCGCTTGCGGCACCCCGAAGACCGCCATCACGGCGTCGCCGACGTACTTCTCGACCGTGCCGCCGTGCTCTTCGAGCGCCGACCGCGCGACGTCGAAGAACGGAGTCAGCCGCCTGCGGAGCTCCTCGGGGTCGAGGCTCGAGGCAAGCTCGGTCGATCCGACCAGGTCCGCGAAGACGATCGTCGCCAGCTTTCGTTCGGCTCCGTCCAGGTCCGTGAGCGGCGCGCCGCACGACGGGCAGAAGCGGGCGTCGCCGTCCGCGGTGCGTCCGCATCGCGAGCAGTCCTGCGCCATGGCGGGACCATAGCGCCGGCCCCCGCGCCGGCGGGAAGGCCGTTGCGGGTCCTAGTTCGCGGGTCCGCCGCGGATCGTTGGGGTTAGAGTGGATCGTGACGATGCGCATCACTGTCCTCGGCAAATCGCCCTCCTGGCAGGACGCAGGGGGGGCGTGCAGCGGGTACCTGATCGAGGACGGAGACACCCGCCTTCTCCTCGACTGCGGCAACGGGGTGTTCGCGAAGCTCCGCGAGCATCTCGACTACACGGAGCTCGACGCGGTCCTGATCTCGCACCTCCACGCCGACCACTTCCTCGACCTGATCCCCTACTCGTACGCCCTGACGTATGCGCCGCGCCAGCAGCCGGTTCCGGTGGGCGGCTTCCCCGGGACCGACTCCCCGGCCCGCCCCCGGCTGATCGCCCCGAAGGGCGCGACCGAGTGCTTCCGTCAGGTGGTCGGCGCCTGGGGGCCGCCGGATCTGGTCGAGAAGGCGTTCGCGATCGAGGAGTACGACGTCGGCTCGGCGGTCGAGGTCGGAACGCTGCGACCGCGGTTCCAAGAGGTACCCCACTTCACGACCACCTATGCCATCGACTTCACGTCGACGAACGGCGGCGGCAGGTTCACCTACGGCGCCGACTGCCGGCCGGGCGACGAGTTGATCGAGATCGCCCGCGACACCGACCTGCTGATCGCCGAGGCGACCCTGCCGCGCCCCGAGCGCACGGGGATCCGCGGACACATGACCCCCTCGGAGGCCGGCGAGCACGCCCGCCGCGCCGGCGCTCGCCGCGTCGTCCTCACCCACATCTCGGACGAGCTCGACTCGGCCCTCGCCGAGAGGGAGGGCTCGGAGGCCTTCGGCGAGCCCGTGCAGATGGCCGCCGAAGGCGCCGTCTACGAGGTCTGACGCCCCCGGGCGCGAGCTAAGGTAGAGCCGTGGCCCGCGACCGAAACCTGCTGGTCAACTTCGAACGCATGCGCCGCGAGGTGGACGAGCTGTTCGGGGACGTCTGGGGCGAGAGCGGTTGGTGGTCGAGGCGGCCGCAGACGGGCTTCTCGCCGCACGTCGACGTCTATTACTCGGGTGGTCCGCCCAGAGCGGTCGTCAAGGTCGAGCTGGCGGGCGTCACCCTCGACACCGTCGGCCTCGAGGTCTCCGGCCGCGAGCTGGTGATCAGCGGCGAGCGGCCCGTGCAGGAGACCGAGGGCCGCGTCTACCAGCAGGTCGAGATCGAGGCCGGGCCGTTCCGACGGGTCGTCGAGCTGAACGCCGACGTCGCGGCCGAGCAGGCGAGGGCGACGTACGAGGACGGCATCCTGCGGGTCGAGCTGCCGCTCCGCTCGACCGGCCCGGCGACTCACCGCGTCCCGATCGAGCCGAAGGAAGCGCCGCCGGGTTGATGGCCGATCCCGAAGGGAACGACCAGGGGATCCAGGTCGTCGAGACGCCCGACCTCGACGAGGCCATCCGCGAGCGCCGGGGCCAGCCGGTCCCGGCCGCGCTGCCCGTGCTGCCGCTCAAGGACATGGTGATCTACCCCGACACGCTGACCCCGCTCGCAGTCGGCCAGGAGCGCTCGATGCGACTCGTCAACGAAGTCCTGTCCGGCGAGCGGATGATGGCCCTGGTCGCCGCGCGCGACCCCGAGCTCGACGAGCCCGGGCCCGACGAGCTCTATGGGGTGGGCGTCGCCGGCATCGTGGCCCGGATGCTCAAGGTCCCGGACGGGACGATTCGCATCCTCGTCCAGGGCACCGAGCGGGTGCGACTCGGCGACTACGTCGCGGAAGAGCCCTACCTCGTGGCACGCACCGAGTCCCTTCCGGATTCGGTTGAGCCCTCGGCGGAGCTCGAGGCGCTGACGCGAAACGTCCAGCGCACCTTCACGGAGATCATCGAGCAGATCCCCTACCTGCCCGAGGAGCTCCAGCTCGCGGTGACCAACGTCGACGATCCCTCGGCGCTCACCCACCTGATCGCCGGGGCGCTGCGGATCTCGACCGCCGAGAAGCAGGAGCTGCTGGAGGAGGTCGACGTCGGCCGCAGGCTGCGCCGCCTCTCGGAGATCCTCGCCCGCGAGCTGGAGGTGATCCAGCTCGGCTCCAAGATCCAGTCCGAGGTCGAGTCGGGGATCGAGAAGGGCCAGCGCGAGTACTACCTTCGGGAGCAGCTCAAGGCGATCCAGCACGAGCTCGGCGAGGCCGACGAGCAGCAGGCCGAGGTCAACGAGCTGCGCGAGCGGCTCGAGAAGGCCGAGCTTCCCGAAAATGCTCGAAAGCAGGCCGATCGAGAGCTCGGGCGGCTCGAGCGCCTCCCGCCCGCCGCGGCCGAGTACGGGGTGATCCGCACCTACCTCGAGTGGATCATCGATCTGCCCTGGGGGATCAGCACCGAGGACAACCTCGACATGGCCCACGCGCGCGAGGTCCTCGACGCCGACCACTACGACCTGGAGAAGGTCAAGGACCGGATCCTCGAGTACCTCGCCGTGCGAAAGCTCTCCCAGGAGTCCACCGCCGCGTCCGGCCCGAGCGAGGGTGGCGCCGGGTCCCCCCAGGGGCCGATCCTCTGCTTCGTCGGCCCCCCCGGGGTCGGCAAGACGAGCCTCGGGCGGTCGATCGCCAAGTCGCTCGGCCGGAAGTTCGAGCGGATCTCGGTCGGCGGGGTGCGCGACGAGGCCGAGATCCGGGGCCACCGCCGCACCTACATCGGCGCGATGCCGGGGACGATCATGCGCGCGCTGCGCGACGCGGCCTCGAGCAACCCGGTGTTCATGATCGACGAGCTGGACAAGATGGGCGCCGATTTCCGGGGCGATCCGTCGAGCGCCATGCTCGAGGTGCTCGACCCGGCTCAGAACGACAGCTTTCGCGACCACTACCTCGACCTGCCGTTCGACCTCTCCGGGGTGCTGTTCATCACCACCGCGAACACGCTCGAGACGGTGACCCCCGCCCTTCAGGACCGCATGGAGGTGATCAGCCTCGCCGGCTACACGCTCGACGAGAAGGTTCAGATCGCCAGGCGCTACCTGGTGCCGCGCCAGATCGAGCAGAACGGGCTGACCCGCAGCAGGATCGCCTTCACCGACGCTGCGCTGCGGGCGATCGCCGAGGAATACACGCGCGAGGCCGGGGTGCGCAACCTGGAGCGCGAGATCGGGACCGTCTGCCGCAAGGTCGCCCGCCAGGTCGCCGAGGGGAAGGCGAAGCGGAAGGTCTCGATCTCGGCCAAGGGGGCTCGAGAGCTGCTCGGCCGGCGCCTCTACTTCGCCGAGCAGCGCCGCCGCACCCGCCACCCCGGCGTCGCGACCGGCCTCGCGTGGACCCCGGCCGGGGGTGAGGTCCTGTTCGTCGAGGCGACCGCGATGCCCGGCGACGGCAAGCTGACGATCACAGGCCAGCTCGGCGACGTGATGCGGGAGTCCGCCCAGGCGGCGCTCTCCTGGGTCCGGGGCCACCAGCGAAGCCTGGCCCCAAAGCTGGGCGAGGACTGGTTCGCCGGCCACGAGATCCACGTCCACGTCCCGGCCGGGG
>JBOGZB010000254.1:0-6370 GCA_050697175.1 Solirubrobacterales bacterium
GTGGTCGGCGTGGTGGTGGCGGTGGACGAGCTGCTGCCGCCCATCACCCGCGTCATGAGCAGGAAGGCGACGACCACGGCGAGGACGCCGAGCACCGCGATCTGGGCGATCGGGTTGTCGTTCAGCGCCTTTCTCACGCCGGCACCCCGTGTCGTTGGCGGGGATGCCGGGCCGGCGCTGGAGCGCCGGCGGCGCGTTTGAGGTAAGAAGGCTCCAGCTTGCCGGTGCCGCCCGGCCTGAGAACCCTTCTCAGAAGGTGGGCGTCTACCGGATACACCGCAAGCGGCGTACCGGAAACCGACTCCCAAGCCAATTGCACTGGCTCACAATTGGAGCGGCTATCGAACAAGCTCGAGCCTTGGATGACCATAGCAGTCACCTGGTGACTCGACAGAGGGCTTGGAAAGCTTGAGGCCGGGGCTCAACGATGCCGCTCGGCGGCCCGGTCCTCGCGGAACGTCCAGCGGACGAGCTTGCCGTCGCGAAACCGAAGATCGACGGTCGTCGGCTCCTCGTTCGCGAGCTCACCATCGTCGCGCCACACGTACTGGGTGCGGACCAGTGCACGAACCTCGTCTCCGTCGACCTCGAGCTCGTCGACCGCAAAGCGGCGCTCGAGATGGTCGTAGCTCTTCAGCGCCCAGGCCTCGGCCACCTCTTTCCCGCGGCCCACCCCCCGCGAGGTGTGGATCTCGATCTCGGGATCGACCAGCGCGACGAAGGCGCGAGCATCGCCGTCGCTCAGCACCTTGAACACCCGTCGGGCGAGCTCGGCGTTCGACCCGGCCACCCGGGAAGTATCGCGGCCCTGGGAGGTTCGATCCGGGGAGCCGCGATCAGCCGCGGCGGCGGCGCTCGATTCCGAGCTCGCGGAGCTGCTTCTCGTCGACCGGAGCCGGCGCGCCGGTCATCGGGTCGGCCCCCGAGGCGGTCTTCGGAAATGCGATCACGTCGCGGATCGAGTCGGCGCCGACCAGGCGCTGGACGATCCGGTCGAGCCCGTATGCGATCCCGCCGTGCGGTGGCGCGCCGTAGCGAAGCGCCTCGAGCAGGAAGCCGAATCGCTCCTCGGCCTCTGCGGCGTCGATCCCGATCGTCGCGAAGACCTGCTCCTGGAGGGTGCGGTCGGCGATCCGGATCGAGCCTCCCCCGAGCTCCTGGCCGTTCCACACGATGTCGTAGGCGGCAGCCAGCGCCTCGCCCGGGCGCTCGGGATCGAACGCCCCCTGCGGAGCCGTGAACGGGTGGTGGAGCGGATCCCAGCGCGACTCCTCGTCGTTCCATTCGAACATCGGCCAGTCCACCACCCACAGGAACCGCTCGCTTTCGTCCCTCATGTCGAAGCGGTCGGCGAGGTCGAGGCGAAGCTGGCCCAGGACCGTGTTGGCGACCCGGGGCGCATCGGCGACCAGCAGCAGGAGGTCGCCCTCCTCGGCCCCGAGCTTGGAGTTCAGGGCGCTGAGCTCGGGGGCGGAGAGGAACTTGGCAGTCGGCGAGCGCCACCCTTCCCCCTCGCGGAAGGCCCACACGAGGCCCTTCGCTCCGAGCTCCTGAGCACGCTCGATCAGCCCGTCGAGCGCCGATCGGGGGATCTCACGGTTGCCGGCGTTCAGCGCCTTGACGATCCCGCCCGCCTCGATCGTGCCGCTGAACACCTTGAACTCCGTGTCGCGGAGCTCGGCGGTGACGTCCTCGAGCTCGAGCCCGAATCGAAGGTCGGGGCGGTCGGTTCCGAAGCGGGCCATCGCCTCCGCGTAGGGCATCCGCTGGATCGGCAGCGCGAGCTCGGGGCCGCCGACCCGCTCGAAGACATGGGCGAGCATCCGCTCGTTGACGTCGAGCACGTCCTCGACCCCCACGAATGACATCTCGAGGTCGAGCTGGGTGAAGTCGAGCTGGCGATCGGCGCGCTGGTCCTCGTCGCGGAAGCAGCGGACGATCTGGTAGTAGCGCTCGAACCCGGCGATCATCAGGAGCTGCTTGAAGAGCTGCGGCGACTGGGGCAGGGCGAAGAACGAGCCGGGATCGCGACGCCAGGGGACCAGGAAGTCACGGGCCCCCTCGGGCGTCGAGCGCGAGAGCATCGGCGTCTCGACCTCGATGAAGCCCTCGCCGTCGAAGAACTGCCGCATCGCGCTGGCCACGGCGTGGCGTCGCTCGAGTGCCTCGCGCATTCGATCGCGGCGTAGGTCGAGGTAGCGATGGCGAAGCCGGGCCTCCTCGCCGACCTCACCCGAGAACGATTCGATCTCGAACGGCGGCGTATCGGCGTCGGAGAGCATCGTCGCGTCGGCGACCCGAAGCTCGAACTCGCCGGTCGGAAGATCGGGGTTGACCGTCTCCGGCGAGCGGCGGACCACCTCGCCGGCGGCGCTGATCACGTCCTCGGAGCGCAGCTCGTGACCGAGCCCGAAGACCGTGGACTCGGGGTTGAAGACGAGCTGGACGAGCCCCGTCCGGTCGCGCAGGTCCACGAACACGAGACCGCCGTGGTCGCGACGGCGGTGAACCCAGCCGGAGACCCTGACGGTCGAGTCGACGCGGTCGCTCAGCACCTGGCCGCACCAGGCGTCGCGGTAGGGGTTCGGGCGAAGCGCGGGAAAGCCCGGCGCGCTCACCGCGTCGACAGCTCCTCGATGAGGTCGCCGATCTCGATCTCGCGCTGCTCCCCCGAGCCCATGTCGCGAAGCTGCGCCGCTCCATCCTCGTCGAGGATCACCGCGCTCGCGGCCTCGAGCCGGTCGGCGTGCCGCATCTGGCCCTTCATCCCGCGCCCGCCGAGGTCGAGCTCGGCGCGCAACCCGGCGTGGCGAAGCTGCGTGACGAGCGCCAGGGCGCGCTCGCGCTGTCCCTCGTTGGCGGCCACGAAGACGTCGGGGGGAACGTCGGCCGGCTCGGCATCGACGGCCAGCAGGATCCTCTCGACGCCGGCGGCCCAGCCGCAGGCTGGCGTCGGGGGTCCGCCGACCAGCTCGACCAGGCCGTCGTAGCGCCCCCCGCCGGCGACCTGCGACTGGGCCCCGAGCCCGCCGCAGTGGAACTCGAACACCGTGCGGGTGTAGTAGTCGAGCCCGCGAACCAGGGTTCCGTCCAGCTCGTAGGCGATCCCGGCCTGCTCGAGCAGCCGCCGGACCGCATCCAGATGCTCGGCGTCGTCGGACCCGAGTGAGTCGAGCATGGTCGGCGCGTCGGCCATCACCGCTCGGGTGGGCTCGTGCTTGGAGTCGAAGGCGCGGAGCGGGTTCTCGTCGATTCTCTCGCGAACGTCGTCGGCCAGCTCGTCCTCGCGGCTTCGCAGGAACGAGATCAGCTCGCGTCGGTACTCGGCCCGGGACTCACTCGAGCCGAGGCTTCCGAGCCGCAGCTCGAGCCCCGGGACCTCGAGGCCGCGAAGCAGCTCGTCGAGCAGGATGATCAGCTCGGCGTCGACCAGCGGCGACTCGGAGCCGATCGCCTCGGCGTCGAGCTGGGTGAACTGGCGAAAACGGCCCGCCTGGGGCCGCTCGTGGCGAAATACGGGGCCCGTCCACCAGAGCTTCACGGGCTGGGGCAGCTTCTGCATCCCATGCTCGATGTAGGCACGGGCGATCGAGGCGGTGCCCTCGGGTCGCAGGGTGAGGCTCCTGCCGGCCTGGTCGGAGAACGTGAACATCTCCTTGCGGACGATGTCGGTCGAGCCCCCCACCCCGCGCGCGAACAGCTCGGTCTCCTCGAAGGCCGGGGTCTCGATCCGGGCGTAGCCGGCGCGCTCGAGGAGCTCCCGGGCGACCGTCTCGACCCGCGCGCGCGGGGCGGCGTCGGCGGGGAGCACGTCGAAGGTGCCCCGGGGGGCCTGGAAGCGATCTGCCATCGGGGCGCGAGCTTAGTTCAGCGCCGCGGCGTCAACGCGCGAGCTCGGCGAGGAACGGGTTCGAGGCGCGCTCTGCGCCGAGCGTGGTCTGCCCCATGTGACCCGGATGGACGACCGTCTCCTCCGGGTAGCCGTCGACCAGCCCGCGGATGCTCTCGAGCAGGGTGTCCCAGTCCCCACCCGGCAGATCCACCCGCCCGACCGAGTCCTTGAACAGCACGTCACCCGAGAACAGCGCCTGGTGATCGGGGATCGCGTAGGTGACGTGTCCGGGGCTGTGCCCGGGGGTGAACAGGACGTCGATCTCGAGTCCCGCCAGGCTCAGGTGCTCGCCGCCGGCGACCGTCTGGTCGGCGTCATAGCTCTCGAACGGGCCGAATCCCGGCCACGGAACGAAGGCCATGATGTCGGCCAGCACCGCGACCTCGATCTCGGGGCAGGTGACCGGAGCGCCCGTGGCACGTGCGACCGGGGCGACGGCCCCTATGTGGTCGAAGTGGCAGTGGGTGACCAGGATCGCCTCGACGGTGATCCCGAGCGCCTCGACGGCCTCGATGATCCGCTCCGGCTCATCCCCCGGGTCGACGATCAGCCCGCGGTCGGAATCCCCCGCCCTGAGCACGTAGCAGTTCTCGGCCACCGGGCCGACGGTGAAGGAGCGGACATCGAGCATGGCTTTCCTCGCCGGGTTGAGGGTGGACGGGTCGATTCGAGGCTAGCGGAGCGTGTTCACTCGTCGCGCTCGCGCTCGCGGCGCCTCGACGCCATCCGGCGGCTGTAGAGGAAGCGCTCGATGTAGAAGCCGAGCGGGATGTAGATCAGCAGCATCAGCGCGGCCAGCCCCACCGACGCTCCGATCGGGCGGCGGAAGATGGCGACCAGCAGCACCATGAAGATCACGGCGCCGAAAATGCCCCGAAGGACCGCCGAGCGCCAGGTCGGCGGTGTCTCGCCACGCTTCGTGCTCATCTGCTTGCGAGCTCGGGCGCGCGCCTCCTGGCGGCTGCGCGGGCGGCTGGTGCGTCCGCGGCGATCCAGCCCGCCGCCCTGCGTGCCGCGATGCTTTCGGCGTCGCCTCTTGGTGGTTCGTGCCACGACGGCAATCTAGCGCCGGGAGGAGGCGCGGGGGTCCGAAGGGGGATGATTGAGGGCGTCGGCGCGACCGATCGCGGTCGGCGATCATCCCTGCGAGGTGTGATTCACGGAACCGACACGCGAGCTCGAGAGGAGAGGCATGGCCACCGACGCGACTGAGATCGAGCAACTGGAGAGAGACCTGGCGGAGCTGCTCGAGGTCGAGTCGTTCATGCCGCCCGAGGGCTTTCGCGATCAGGCGCTGGTCATGGACATGTCGCTTCACGAGGAGGCCGCGCGCGACCTCGAGGGATTCTGGGCCCGGCAGGCGGACGATCTCCTCGAGTGGTTCGCGCCGCCCGAGCAGACGCTCGACGAGTCGACCGCGCCGCTCTATCGCTGGTTCGGGGGTGGGCGGTTGAACGTCTCGCATAACTGCCTCGACCGCCACGTCGAGGCCGGAAACGGGGATCGGGTGGCGTTTCACTGGCGTGGCGAGGAGGGCGAGGAGCGGGACATCACCTATGCCGAGCTCCATCGCGACGTGATGCGGTTCGCGAACGCGCTGCGCGACCGCGGAATCGGCCAGGGCGACATCGTGGGGATCTACCTGCCGATGGTCCCCGAGCTGGCGGTCGCGATGCTCGCCTGCGCGCGGATCGGCGCCCCGCACAACGTGGTCTTCGGCGGGTTCTCGCCGGACGCGGTCAAGGAGCGGATGGAGTTCTCGGGGGCCAAGGCCCTGATCACGATCGACGGCGCCCGGCGCAAGGGCAAGACGGCCCCGATAAAGCAGGCCGTCGACCCCGGGATCGCCGAGGTTCCCTCGATCGAGACGGTGTTCGTCGTCCAGCACACCGGCGCCGACTGCGAGATGCGCGAGGGGCGCGATGTGTGGTTCGCCGATGCGATGGAGGCGGCCGACCCGCACTGCGATCCCGAGCCGCTCGACTCCGAGCACCCGCTGTTCGTCCTCTACACGTCGGGGTCGACCGCGAAGCCGAAGGGCGTTCTGCACACGACGGCGGGCTATCTGCTGGGGGTGACGTTCACCCATCGGTACGTGTTCGATCTGAAGCCGGAGTCCGACGTCTACTGGTGCGCCGCCGACATCGGCTGGATCACCGGGCACAGCTACATCGTCTACGGCCCGCTCTCGAGCGGCGCCACCAGCGTCATGTTCGAGGGCGCGCCCGACTATCCCGACAAGGACGTCTGGTGGGGGATCATCGAGCGCTACGGGGTGACGATCCTCTACACGGCGCCGACCGCGATACGCGCCTGCAGCAAGTGGGGAGGGCAGTATCCGGCGGCCCACGACCTCTCCTCGCTTCGCCTGCTCGGAAGCGTCGGCGAGCCGATCAACCCGAAGGCATGGCTGTGGTACCACAAGGTGATCGGGGCCGAGCGCTGCCCGATCGTCGACACCTGGTGGCAGACCGAGAC
>JBOGZB010000255.1:0-2863 GCA_050697175.1 Solirubrobacterales bacterium
CGCGCGTTGTCGGCGGCGATCGTCAGGTCGCACACCAGGTGAAGGATGTGACCGCCGCCGACCGCGTAGCCGGCCACCATCGCCACCACGGGCTTCGGGGTGCGACGGATCTGTACGTGGAGGTCGCCGACGTCGAGACGGCCGACGCCACTACGGGCCACCTGGTCGTCGCCGATGTACCCGTCGTCGCCGCGGAGTCGCTGGTCGCCGCCCGAGCAGAACGCCTCGCCGCCGGCGCCGGTGAAGATGATCGCCGCCACCTCGAGGTCGTCGCGCGCCAGCCCGAACGCCTCGCGAAGCTCGGCGAGGGTCTGGGGGCGAAAGGCGTTTCGCACCTCGGGCCGGTTGATCGTGATCTTGGCGATCCCGTCAGCGCGCTCGTACAGGATGTCCTCGAAGTCGCCGGCCGGGCGCCATTCGATCGGCGCGTAGAGGCGGTCCTCGGCGGGGGCGTCCTTGTGGCGAATCGGCACGTCGGGGATTATCCCTGCATGGCCGTCAGCGGGGCAGCGAGATGATCCTCGACAACTGGCTTGCGCAGCGTGCCCAGACGGGGCCAGACCGTGCCGCCCTGATCGCCGGAGAGCTGGAGCTGACCTACGCCGAGCTCGAGGACGAGGCAGCGCGCGCGGCGCGCCGGCTGGCGGCCAAGGGTGTGCGGGGAGGCGCCACGGTCGCCTTGGTGAAGCGGCCCGGGCCGGACTACGTCGTCCTCCTGCACGCGTTGATGAAGCTGGGCGCCGTCGCCTATCCGCTCAACCCCGACCTGTCGCCCGCAGAGCTCGAGGTCGAGCTCGGACGCGCCAAGCCGGCCCTGGTGGTGGGCGGCGAGGACCGTCTGACGATGACCGAGGCCGACCTGCCGCTCCTCGGCGAGCACGACCTCGACGCGGTCCACTGCCGGATCCTGACCAGCGGCACCTCCGGCGACCCGCGCCCGATCGGCCTCACCTACGGCAACCACCTTTGGAGCGCCGTCGGCTCGGCCTTCAACCTGGGAGTCGATCCGGGGGACCGCTGGCTGTGCTGCCTGCCGTTCCACCACGTCGCCGGACTCCAGATCGTGATGCGCTCGGTGATCTACGGCACCGGCGCGATCGTCCACGACGGCTTCGACCCGGCCAGGGTCGGCGACTCGCTCGCGCGCCAGGGGGTGAGCCTCGTGTCGCTGGTCACGACTCAGCTCTCGCGCCTGCTCGACGAGGGCATCGATCTCTCGGGCCCTCGGGCGATCCTGATCGGCGGGGGGCCGGTGCCGCTCGAGATCCTCGAGGAGGCGATCGCGCGGGGGGCCCGCGTGGTCCAGACGTACGGGCTGACCGAGGCCGCCTCGCAGGTCACCACCCTGACCCCCGACGATGCGCGGCGAAAGCTCGGCTCCGCCGGGCGCCCGCTTCTCACCACCCACCTGCGGATCCAGGACGGCGAGATCCTCGTGCAGGGCCCGGTGGTGGCCCCGGGGTGCGCCGACGAGGACGGCTGGCTTCACACCGGCGACCTCGGGCGGATCGACGAAGAGGGGTTTCTCTACGTCGAGGACAGGCTCGGGGACCTGATCGTCACCGGCGGCGAGAACGTGCTGCCGGCCGAGGTCGAGGAGGCGCTGCTACGCCACCCCGACGTCGCCGACGCCGCGGCGGTCGGCCGTGCCGATCCCGAGTGGCAGGAGGCGGTGGTCGCGGTCGTCGTCCTTCGCGACGGGACGTCCCACGACCCCGAGGAACTGCGGCGCCACTGCGCCTCGATGCTCGCCGGCTACAAGGTCCCGAAGCGGTTCGAGTTCGTCGCCGAGCTGCCGCGGACGTCCTCGGGCAAGCTGTTGAGAAGGGCGCTGCGATGAGCGCCCATCCGATCCATCGCGCTGAAGGGAGGCAGCTTGGACCGTGAGACCGTCGCCGGGTGGCTCGATGCCTACGTCGAGGCCTGGAAGTCGTATGACCGAGCACAGATCGAGGCGCTGTTCGCCGAGGACGTGCGCTACCGGTACCACCCCGCCGACGAGCCGATCGTCGGCCGCTCGGACGTCGTCGACTCGTGGCTGGGGGAGGGGGGTCACGCGGACGCCTCCTCCCGAGACGCGGGAGGCACCTACGACGCCTCGTATGCGCCGTTCGCGATCGACGGCGACCTGGCCGTCGCGACCGGCGCCAGCACCTATGCGAGCGAGCCGGGTGGACCGGTCGATCGGGTCTTTGACAACTGCTTCGTGATGCGCTTCGACGGCGAGGGCCGATGCAGCGAGTTCACCGAGTGGTATGTCGAGCGGCCGGCCCCGTAGAGTCTCGCCGATGAGCGACGAATCGATCTTCTACGACGACGACGCCGATCTCTCGCTGCTCGAGGGCAAGACGATCGCCATCCTGGGCTATGGCTCGCAGGGTCATGCGCACGCGCTGAACCTCAAGGACTCGGGCTGTGACGTGGTCGTGGGCCTTCGGCCGGGATCCGCGAGCCGCCCGGCCGCCGAGGCCGAAGGGCTTACGGTCCTCGACGTCGGCGACGCGGCGAGCCGGGGCGACCTGGTGATGATCCTGCTGCCGGACGAGAAGCAGGCCGAGTCCTGGGACTCGGAGATCGCCGACGGGATCGCCCCGGGGAACCTGCTGCTGTTCGCGCACGGCTTCTCTATCCACTTCGACCAGATCGACCCGCCGCTCGGCGTCGACGTGGGCATGGTCGCCCCCAAGGGCCCCGGCCACCTGGTCCGGCGCCAGTTCGCCGAGGGGCGCGGCGTGCCGTGCCTGATCGCGATCCACCAGGACGCGACCGGTAACGCGCGCGACCTCGTGCTCGCCTATGCGAAGGGGATCGGCGGCACCCGGGCCGGCGTGATCGAGACGACCTTCAAGGACGAGACCGAGAC
>JBOGZB010000256.1:0-5515 GCA_050697175.1 Solirubrobacterales bacterium
CTTGTAGCGCATGTCGACCTCGTGCTGGGAGGGACCGACCTCGTGATGTGCGTACTCGACGTGGATCCCGAGCTGCTCGAGCGCCAGGATCGTCTCGCGACGCACGTCTGAGCCCGCGTCGAGGGTGGTCAGGTCGAAGTAGCCGCCCTCGTCGAGGATCTCCGGCGACCCGTCTTCGGGCTTCGCGGAGCGAAAGTAGAAGAACTCGAGCTCGGGGCCGATGTTGTAGGCGTCGAACCCCATGTCCTCGGCGCGCTTCAGGGCGCGGCGCAGGATCCAGCGCGGATCGCCCTCGTAGGCATCGCCGCCGGGGACCCGGACGTCGCAGAACATCCGGCCCGTCGCCTTCTCGGTCCGCCGCCAGGGCAGGATCGCGAAGGTCGTGGGGTCCGGCATCGCGATCATGTCGGACTCCTCGATCGGGTTGAAGCCGGTGATCGACGACCCGTCGAAGCCCATCCCCCCCTCGAACGCGTCGGCGAGCTCCTGGGCGTTGATCGAGAAGCTCTTGAGCTGGCCGAGGACGTCCGTGAACCAGAGCCGGATGAAGCGGACGTCGCTGTCGCGGACGAGCTTCATCACGTCGTCGGGTGTCTCGGTTCGAACGGCGTCGGTGTCGGCCATTCCGCGTCCTCCAATGGATTGTGGGTGGTCCCGACTCGCTGGTCGGCCCGCGCCGACCGTCGCCGCCGCGAGGGCGGAACCATACCGGCGCCGCGTGGGGGTGAACCGCCGAGCGCCCCGGCAACGTATTGAGGGGTGAAACGCGGATCCGCGAGCTTGCGAAAGGGCGATTCCTGCGCTATAACTTACGTAGAGTAAGTAACTAGCTAAAAGTAAAGTAAAGGCGCTCTGAAGGGCGGCTGAACGCCCGGCGGAGACGCCCTGCACGGAGGACTGGACCCAGCAGATGACCGTCAAGACCGACATGAGCCGCTTCGACATCCACGACGAGCTGACCGCGCCTGAGGAAAGCGCCCGCCTGCTGGCGGGCATGGCGAGCGCCGGCGGCTCGGTCTCGAAGTTCGTGGGTCTGCTGGCCGGGTCTCCCGCGGCGCTGCGCGCCTTCGCGCGCATGCGCCATGAGCTTCGCGGCGGCGAGCTTCCCCGGCGAACCCGGGAGCGGATCGCGCTCGCGGTCGCCGGTCAGCGAGGCGACGCCTACTCGGTCGCCCAGCACGCTCGAACGGCGCGCGCGGCCGGGCTCGGCCTCGACGAGATCACTCGAGCCCGCGACTGGACCTCGAGCGACCCGCGCGAAGCAGCCCTGCTCGCCTTCTTGCGGTCGCTGTTCGCCGAGGACGGACGCCCCGCGACCCATCTCGTCGAGGAGGCCCGCGAGGCGGACTGGACGGACGAGGAGCTGCTGGAGGCGGTCGCACACGTGGCCCTGAACGAGTTCCAGAGCCTGATGGCGAACGCCGCGGCGCTGCCACAGGACCAGACGGACCCGAGCGTCCTGCCGTCGGCCGCCGTCGCGTAGCGAGGCGGGCCGTCCGAACGACGCACGGCGCGAACCCGGGCGGTCGGGGAGAACCGCCGCGAGTCCGCCGGCACGGACGCCCCCCACCCGTTCGGGCGGGGCGAGGGCGCTACCTCCTGATGGTGGCGGCGCGGACCGTGCCCTTGCCCACGCTGGTGAAGTGGAGCTTGTCGGCGGCGCGCTTGGTGAGGTCCCAGCGGGCGCCGGTTCCGTAGGGGCCGCGGTCGATCACCTTCGCCCTGACGAAGTGGCCGCGGTACTTGAAGGTCACCTTGGTCCCGCACGGGAGCGTGCGGTGCGCGACGCCGATCGTCGAGTGGCGCAGCTTGACGCCACAGGCCGTCGTACGACCGCTGAGGTCGTACCAGGTCGCGACGTTCTTGTGCATCGTGCGGACGATCTGCTTGCGGGTCCGCTGACCGACGACGCCGTCCGCGTGGATGTGGTGTCGGTGCTGAAAGCTGCGCACGGAGTTGTCGGTCGGGTGGTCGAACTCCTTGCTCAGCGGGACGCCGTAGGAGCTCGCCTTGAGCAGCCAGTTGAGCGTCTTGACGTCGGCTCCGCAGTCACCGACGCTGAGCGCCCGGGTACCGAACGAGGTATCCGGGCAGCGGCCCGCGGTGCCGGTGCCGCCGCCGTGGGCGCTCGTCCCGCCGCCGGCGCCGTGGGCGCTCGCGGCGGCGGCGATCATTCCGACCACCGCCATGACGACCGCCCACAGCGCGATGCGATCCGGATGACGGATCACGGCCTGGGTCGATCTCGATCTGCGGTATTCGGTTTCCGCCCGCGGACGGGGTGCGCCTTCGTACATGAAGCTCTTTCGTCGCTTACGGGGTTAGCTGACGGGCTCGCGCCGAAAGAGATGGCGCTACGCGGCATTGCCTGCGATTCGCCCCAGTAACTGGGTCCCCCGATCCTCGCGATATGTGGCGAGGACTCAGCCGGAAGGTCGCGGCATGCTAACAGAGCCGGGCACGGGAATGTGCAATTGATGAGCAATCGCTAATCGGATCGCCGCTTGACCCGCACCCGACGATGGCGCTTTCCCTGCATATGCTGCAGTCGTGCCCGCTGCCCTGATCACCGGGGCCGGGCGCGGCCTGGGGCTCGAGATCGCCCGCGCCCTGGCCGCGCGCGGTGTCACCGTCCATGTGACCGACGTGGACGCGGACGCCGCCGACTCGGCCGCGCGCGGGCTCGGCGGCGGGGCCTTCGGGTCGGCCCTCGACGTTCGGGACTTCGAGGCGTGCCGGGCCGCGGCCGTGGCGACGATCGAGCGGGCCGGGTCGCTCGACGTCTGGGTCAACAACGCCGGCGTCCTGGTCACCGGGCACGTCTGGGAGCACGAGGAGGAGACCCGGCGGCTGCTGTTCGAGGTCAACACGCTCGGGACGATCAACGGCACCCTCGCGGCGCTCGAGCCGATGCGGCGCGCCGGCCGAGGCCAGGTGATCAACATCGTCTCGCTGGCGGGCCTCGCCGCGCCGCCCGGCGAGGCGCTCTACGCCGCCACCAAGCACGGGTCGATCGCCTTCAGCCTCGGGGCGCTCGCCGACCTGCGCCGAGCCGGCTACGGCGCGATCTCGGTCAGCGCCGTGTGCCCGGACGGGATCTGGACGCCGATGATCGCCGACAAGCTCGACGACCCGGACGCCGCTCCGTCGTTCTCGGGCCAGTTGCTTCGCCCCGAGGTGGTCGCGGCCGAGGTGGCCGGGCTGCTCGACCGGCCCCGGCCGGTGCTCGCGATCCCGCGATGGCGCGGGGTGTTCGTTCGCCTCTTCGACGCCTTTCCGGGCCTCGCCACTCGACTATTGCCGCTCTGGATGGCGGACGCCCGCCGCCGTCAGCGTGCCTGGAAGCGGCGGATCGAGGCGGGAGACGTCCCCTGAATCCGCCGGGCCGACGGACGACCGCCCGCCGATCAGCACCATCGCGTCGACGTTTTCGAGCAGCGCGTCCAGAATCGCCGGATCGAACTGGGTGCCCCGGCCCAGCCTCATGGTCTCCACCGCTTCGGCGAGCGAATACGCCGGTCGGTAGATGCGATCGCTGATCAGAGCGTCGAAGACGTCCGCGACGCCTACGATCCTGCCCTCGATCGGAATCTCCTCGCCGGCCAAGCCTCGCGGATAGCCCGTCCCGTCGAACCGCTCGTGGTGGGTCAACGCGATCACCGCCGCCATCTCCATCAGCTCGGATCCCGAGCTGGCGAGCAGGTAGTGGCCGATCTCGGTATGACGCTTCATCTCGTCGCGCTCCTCTTGCGTGAGATCTCCGGGCTTGAGCAGGATCCGATCCGCGATCCCGACCTTGCCGACATCGTGCATCGGGGCGGCGATGCGCAGGAGCTCGACTCGATCCCGCGGCATGCCGAGATGGGAGCCCAGGAGAGCGGAGATGTCCCCGATCCGCTCGATCTCGCCTCCGGACTGGACGTCTCGCATCTCAACCGCGCGGGAAACGCGGTGAGCCGTCTCCTCCTCCGAGACCCTCAACCCTTCGATCACGGCTCGAAGCTCCGAGGTGCGCTCCTCGACGGCTCGCTCGAGGCGCTGACGCAGACGCTCGTTCTGCTTCTCCACCAGACGACGGTAGAGCGCGTTCGCGACCCCGATCAGGAGCTGGTTCTCGCTGAGCGGGGTCACCATGTAGCCGTAGGCGCCGTTGTCCGAGGCGATCTCGGCGATCATCGGGTCGTCCTCGCTGCTCGCCATGAGCACCGCTGTGCCCGGACGATCTGACCTGATCTCGCGGACCAGTTCGAGGCCCGACGCTCCCGCGATCCGCAGCCCGCACAGCACCAGACTGAAGTCCCCGTCGATCAGCAGCGCGCGAGCCTCGCTGCAGCTCCCCGCCAGGGCGCACTCATACTCGGCGCCGACCAGCGTTCGGCCGTAGAGAAGACGAACTTGTTCGTCGTCGTCGACTATCAGAACGCGATGTCGCGTCTCCACTGTGACCTCCTGCGCCGTTGAACAGCGCTGTGGCCCACCTATCGGCACCGCGCGACTCCGTCCTTAACCACGCTTGGCGACGCCCAAATGGAGAAGCCCCGCCTGAGCGGGGCTTCTCGGTAGCAGGCCTGTAAGCCGGATTCTGTCGTGCGCAGTCATCTGTCTCGCCGAGGCTTACGCCCCGAACGGGTCCCGTTCGCCGGGATCCTGCGACCTACCTGGACCTCGCCGGGCCGGGTCGTCGGTCCTGCTTGGCCGTGCACCGGACGGGGTTTGCCCTGACGCGCCGCGTCACCGCGACGCCGGTGCGCTCTTACCGCACCATTTCAACTTTGCCTGTGCGCGGCTCACGTGTGGCCGCGCCATCGGCCGTGTCGTTTCTGTGGCACTTTCCCGCGGCTTTCGCCGGGTCGGGGTTACCGACCGTCCTTGCCCTTCGGTGTCCGGACTTTCCTCGAGGGATCCCTCCCCCGCAACTGCATGGCCTACGGCTCCAATGGTAGGCGCTCGGAGCGGTGCCGAGGGCGGCTCAGGGAATTCCGGCCGAGGCCTCGCACCGAGATGCGGTGTCGGTTCCGCCATCGCCGTCGCAGCGGTCGTGCCGTGGCCCGCCGTCGAGGCTGTCGGGGCCCGCGCCCGCCTCGAGGACGTCCTTGCCGCCGCCGGCCTCGCTGCCTCCCTGCGCGTGCGAGTCGCCGAACATGATGTCGCTGCCGCCTCCGCCTATCACCTTGTCGGCGCCTCCGCCCGACGCGCTGCCGGTCAGCGTGGCGCTGTCGCCGATCAGGACGTCGCCGTCGGGACCGCCGTCGAGCAGGTCGTTCCCCCCACCCCGCGCGTTGCCGGATTCCGTGGAGCTGTCGCCGAAGATCGCGTCGGATCCCGACTCTCAATAGAGCCTGTCGTCGGAGCCGGCGCCGCCGGCGTCGGCAAAGCCCCTCGCGCTCGAGTCGCCGACCACGGTGTCGCCGCCTCCGCCGCCGTGCTCGACGTCGTTGCCCGCGCCGCCGATCAGCAGGTCGATGCCGCCGTCGCCGAACAGCCTGTCGCGGCCGCGGCCTCCGCAGATCGTGTC
>JBOGZB010000257.1:0-8768 GCA_050697175.1 Solirubrobacterales bacterium
ATCCCCTGGGCGGTCTCGGGCCGCAGGTAGGCGACCGCCCCCTCGTCCTCCACCGGGCCCATGTGGGTCTTGAACATGAGGTTGAACTGCCGCGGCTCGGTCAGGTCGCACTCCGAGAACTCGCCGGGGTGCTTGGAGGGCTTTCGCCCGCACTGCGCGGAGTCCAGGTCGTCGGCGCGGAACCGGAGCTTGCAGGTCCGGCAGTCGATCAGCGGGTCGGTGAACCCCTCGAGGTGGCCCGACGCCTCCCAGACGCGGGGGTGCTGGAGGATCGCCGAGTCGAGGGCGACGATGTCGTCGCGCTCGCCGACCATCGCCCGCCACCACTCGGACTTGACGTTCGTCTTCAGCAGGACGCCGTAGTGGCCGTAGTCGTAGGTCGAGGCGAGGCCGCCGTAGATCTCCGACGCCTGGAAGATGAATCCGCGGCGCTTGCACAGCGCCACGACCTCGTCCAGGGTCGGCTCGCCCGTGCTCGCGTCCTTCGCCTCCGCCATCGGGTGGCGAGGCTAGATGATCTCTACGACGTGCGCCCTCGGGAGAGGCCGGCGCGGCCCGGCAGCGACGCTATCCGCAGCCCTTGGTCGTCGCGGGGACGTTGCCCCCCGCTCCGGTGTCATTCCAGCCGATGAACGCCGACTGGAAGATCTCCGGCTTTGCCGTGCAGAGGTTGTCCGAGCTCGAGACGAGGCCGCCCGTTCCACCGTGGAACCGGAGACTGAACTGTGAGATCGGGATGTCGGGGAGGTTCGTGAAGCTGTTCCCGGGGCTCGGGTCGAGCACGAAGTTGCCGAATATCTGCAGCGCCAGCGGGCCCTTCAGATCGAGCCCGAGCCGCGGCAGGAAGCCTCCGTTGGCCGCGGGGACGATCACGACCGGGCCGGTCAGCGGGGCGGGCAGGTAGGGCGACTTGGCGGTCGCCGATCCCACCTTGCTGGCCGCCGGGCACTTCGACGAGTCGGCGCGAAACTGCTTCAGGCTGCACTTGTTGACCAGGACCGAGATGTTCGCGCCGACGTTGGGCGCCAGCAGGACCCGCACACCTCGCAGCCCGGCCTGACCGTCGCCCTGCTGGACCGTCGCGGTCATCGGCAGGTTCTGCCCCGGCTTGGTGGCGCCGGGCCCGCCCAGGGAGACGCTGAGGCTCGGCGAGAACGGAAGCGCCGCGCAATTGGTCGACGTGTAGCTGGCCTGGCCCGTCACCTTCTGGGTCGGGTTCGCGTATGAGTCGGCGGTGAACGTCGTCGTCTTGGTCCCGCACGAGGTCGGGTTTCGCATGAAGCCCTTGCCTCCGACCACCCCACTGAGGTTGATGTCGAGCGAGTTGATGTCGGTCGGGACGCTCAGCGCCCCTCCCAGCGCCTGCGCGGTCTTCGGGATGTCGGTGAGCACGGTGTTGAGGCCGAAGTCGCCCTTGCGGAGCTGCACGTCGGAGATCTGAATGATCTTCTGGAAGGCGGGCAGCGGGTCCGAGCCGATCGGACGAAGCACGATCCCGAACCGGGCCGGCTCGCCGGTCGGAGCGGTGACGTTGTAGAGCGAGCCGTTGACCGTCAGCGGGAGGGTCAGCGGCAGCGGGTCGGCGAGGTGGACGGTCGCCTGGGCGGTCACGGTTCCGACCTGGCTGGCGGCCGGGCAGGAGTCGCCCTGAAGCTGAGTGACCGTGCACAGCGGGGTCGCCGTCGGGTCGCCGACCAGTCCCGGCGGCAGGCCCACGGTCAGGTCCTTGACGTTGTCGGTCGCGCCCGTGAAGCCGATGTGGATGCTGACATCGCTGTGAGCCCCCGCGGTCGGATCGGCCGGTGAGGCCGACAGCCCCTGAAAGCCGAGCGCTGCGTGTGCGGCAGGCACGATCACCAGGCACGCGACGGTGGCAGTGGCAAACGAGATCCATGCGCGACGAACGAACTTCATCAAGCCTCCTTCTCCCGCAATCGTCTCCGGAGAGGATAGGTACGGCATTTCGCCCCTGTCAAACGACAACCGTCGGCCCGACGGCGACCGTGGGCCCGGCGGTGGCTCGAAGGGGGCTGCGATAATCGCCGCGCATGCCGATCTACGAGTACCGATGCTCCAACGGCCACGAGTTCGAGGTCTTCCAGGCGATGTCTGACGACCCGGTGACGGAGTGCGCCGAGTGCGGCGCTCCGGCCGAGAGGGTCTTCCGCCCGGTCGCCGTCCATTTCAAGGGCTCGGGCTTCTACACCACCGACTACGCCCGCAAGAGCGCCGCCACGGCGTCGGGCGACGGCGGGGGCACCGACCCCGGCGACTCGAAGGGCTCCAAGGATTCGAAAGACTCCAAGGGCTCGAACGACTCAGGTGGCTCGGGCGACTCGAAGGGCTCCAAGGACTCGAAGGCCGCCACCACGTCGTCCAAGAAGGACGACTAGCTCCGGCCGCGACGTTGGCCAGCCGGGCGGGAGCGCGGCTCGCGGGGCTGGCCGGATAGGACCGCGCCTGGCCGTCGAGTGAGTGATTGACCGGAAATATTGCGGCGAATCACTCACTCGGCGACGTTTGGCTCGCGCATCCGAGACGCCTGGCTCGTTCGGTGAGCCCGAGGTGCCCAACCAGCGAGCTGGCGCCCGAGACGCCTAGCTCGGCGGCGAACAGGCCGGCTTGTGCGGCCCGGCCGAGCCGAGGAACTTCTTCACTGCCCGCAGGCACTCCTGCTCGGGGATGATCAGGTTGCCGGCGGCGGTCTGCCCCGACGGCTTCAGGAAGTCCGAGCCCTTGCTGAAGCCGATCACGGCGCCGAATACGAGCTGAGGCATCGTCCAGGCGCCCATGCTCGAGACGATCGCCTGGGGCGCGCTCCAGCCGATGAACGGGCCCTTGATGAAGTTGTAGGGCAGTCGGAGCGGGTCGGTGAGCCGTCCTCGGATCCCGTCGAGAACCGCCTGCTGGAACTGGACCCGGTTGATGTCGGTGATCGGCGGCGGGCTCTGGCAGAACTTCTTGAGCTTGAAGCCGGGGTCCGAGGGCGGGGCCGCCGCCAGGTTGTTCTCCCTCGTGCGGGCGAGCGTGATCGCCTGGTCGCCGTTCAGCGTGTGATCGCCCTTCTGGAGCTGAAGGATGAACGTGCCGGAGACGTTCGAGCAGACCGTGGTCGGCACGTTGACGTCCACGCCCCCGATCGCGTCGATGAACTTGCGGAACCCGTCGAAGTCGATGATCGCCACCTGGTCGACGTTGATCCCGAGGAACTTCTCGATCGTTCGCACGGTCAGTTTTGCGCCGCCGGTCGCGTAGGCCGAGTTGATCTTGTTCTCGGGCTGACCCGGGATCTGGGCCAGCGTGTCGCGAGGGATCGAGAGCTTTCGGAAGGCGCCCCCGCCGGCCCGCAGGAGCATCAGCGTGTCGGAGCGATAGGGCGTGCATTTGGTCGGCGGGGGCTCGCCGCTGCCCGCGGCCTCGAGGCAATGCTTCGAAGCGGCCTCGTTCGCGCCCGCGAACTGGCCGGAGCGGATGTCGGTGCCGATCACGAGGATCGTCTGCGGGCTGACCGCGAGGAACGGGTTGCCGTGCAGGGTGTTGCCCATGTCGACGAGCTTTCCCTTCTGGATCTGCGAGGAGATCTCGAACGCGACGAAGCTGATCAGGATCCAGACGAGCGCCGCGATCCCCGCCCATCGCAGCACCCGGCGCCACAGGGGCCGCTCGCCCGAGCGGGGGCGCTTGCCGCGGCTGCGGTCCGATCCGCCGCGCTTGTCTCCCTTGCCGCCGCCCTTTCCGCCCTTGCCTCCCTTTTTGGCACGGAGCTTCGACAGGTCGGGAGCCCGAAGGCGGCCGAGCAGCCCGGGACGCGACCTGTAGACCTTGTAGTCGGGGCGCTCCGGCCGCCGCCCCTGCTCGCCGTCGTTCGGCATCGGCGGGTAATACTGCCGCATGGCCTACCCGGAAGACCGTCGGTGCGAGGAACGCGTCGATGGCTGAGGCGGTGGGAGTCGACCTCGGGGGGACGAAGATGCTGGTCGGCGTCGTGGACTCCCACCGGCGGGTCCTCCACCGTGCCACGGCCTCGAGCTCGGGCCTCGGCCAGGACGAGCTGGTCGCGACGCTCGAGCGCGCGCTCCGCGCCGCGATCGAGGCACGGCCGGACGTGACGGCGATCGGGCTCGGCATCCCGTGCACGATCGACCGCGAGCGCGGTGCGGCGATCATGGCCGTCAACCTGGAGCTCGCCGACCTACCGATCCGCGACCTGATCGCCGAGCGGCTCGGGCTGCCGGTCGAGCTGGACAACGACGCAAACCTGGCGCTGCTCGCAGAGCATCGATTCGGATCGGCGCGCGGGGCCGCGAACGCGGCGATGCTGACGATCGGCACGGGGATCGGCGGCGGCCTGATCGTCAATGGGGAGCTCTATCGGGGGTCGATCGGCGCCGCGGGCGAGTTCGGCCACATCGTGATCGAGGCCGACGGCCCGCCGTGTCAGGGGAACTGCCCGAACCGTGGCTGCGTCGAGTCCCTGGCGTCCGGGAGGGCGATCGCGCGGGAGGGGATGGCCGCCGCCGCCCGCGAGCCCGGCTCGGCGCTGGGGCGCGCTGCGGCGGACGGGACCGAGCTCGACGGCGCGATGGTCACCGACGCCGCGCTCGAGGGCGACCAGACGGCCCGCGACGTCCTCGCTCTGGTCGGGCGGCGAATCGGCGTCGCCCTGTCGAGCATCGCGAACGCAATCGATCCCGACGTGATCGTGATCGGAGGCGGGGTGATCAGGGCCGGCGAGCTCCTCGTCGGCGCGGCGCGCTCCGAGCTTCGGGCCCGTGCCCTTCGGCCCATGAACGGGACCCGGGTCGAGGCGGCCGAGCTCGGCCCGGACGCCGGGATGGTCGGCGCCGCGACGCTGGCGATCGAAGGCGGAGCGGCGTAGTGGCCGGCCGGCTGACCGTCTGCCCGACCCCGATCGGCAACGTGGAGGATCTGAGTCCGCGCGCCCGCCGGGCACTCGCCGAGGCCGACCTGGTCGCGTGCGAGGATACCCGACGCGCCGGCCGGCTGTACGAGCGGCTGGAGATCGATCGTCCGCGCCTGATCTCCAACCACGAGCAGAACGAGGCGGAGCGGGCGGTCCAGCTCGCCCAGCAGGTCGAGCGGGGCGCGCGGGTCGTGCTGATCAGCGACGCGGGCACCCCGGCGATCTCGGATCCCGGCTACCCGCTGATCCGCGCCTGTCTGGAGCGCGACCTCGTGGTGGAGGTCCTGCCCGGCCCATCGGCGGTCACCACGGCGCTGGTGGCCTCCGGGCTGCCGGTCCACCGCTGGCGGTTCGAGGGTTTCCTGCCGCGCCGAGCCGGAGAGCTCGAGCGCGTCCTGCGGTCGGCCGACACGGTGGTCGCCTTCGAGTCACCGCGGCGCCTGCCGGCCTCGCTGGGGGCGCTCGCGGCGCTGGCGCCGAATCGCCCCGCTGCGGTCTGCCGGGAGATGACCAAGCTCCACGAGGAGGTCGCTCGAGGGCCGCTGGGACAGCTCGCGCGTCGCTTTCGCGACGAGGTGAAGGGCGAGATCGTCGTCGTCATCGCCCCGGCGGAGTCCGGAACCGGCGGGTCCGACCTGGCCTTCGCGGTCGACGCCCTGCGGCGCCTCGTGCAGTCGGGGGCCAGGCCCCGCGCGGCGGCCGCCGTGGTCGCGGCGCTGACGGGAACCCGGGCAAACGACCTCTACACCGAGCTGACCGGCCGCAGCCCGCGCCGCTAGGGGTCGGCGCAATCCACGCAATTTGGGATTTCGCGCCCAGGCAGTAGTCCTCTTTAGGTTGACCGCCACCCCGAAGTAGCGCGAGGAATAGGATTCCTCCAGGAGAGCCTCGCTGCCCGGCGCACGCCCGGGCGCGGGAAGAGGAGAGGATGATTCCCGCAGGACAGAGCCGGACCGCCATGGAGGATGGAGGGGGGCGCGTCGCCCCGGATCAGTGACACCTGAGCGGCAGTCTGCAAATCTCGGACGCCGGGCGTGGGTCGCTCGCGTGGCCAGCGGCGGGGCCCTGCTGATCGGCCTCGTCCTCGTGCTCGTGGTCCTCTTCGGAGGGTCGAGCGGGCACAAGTACCACCTGCTGTTCCAGAACGGCGGACAGCTCGTCAACGGGGGCCAGGTGCTGGTGGCCGGACAGCCGGTCGGAACGATCGACGAGATCAGCCTGACCAAGGACGCGCAGGCCGATGTCGCGATCTCGGTCGACGAGCAGCTCCACGAGGGGACGACGGCGATCATCCGCGCCACCTCGCTGTCGGGGATCGCGAACCGCTATGTCTCGCTCACCCCGGGCCCCGACAACGCGCCCGTGCTCGCCGATGGCGCGACGCTGACCGGCTCCAAGACGACCTCTCCTGTCGACCTCGACCAGCTCTTCGACACCTTCCGGCCCAAGGTCAGGGAGGGGCTCCGCAATGTGATCCAGGGCTCGGCGTCGCTCTACGACGGCAACACGGCCGGCGCCCAGAGCACCTACAAGTACTTCGCGCCGTCTCTGGGGTCGGCGCGCCGCCTGTTCGCCGAGCTGACCAGCGACAGTCGCGCGTTCAACCAGTTCCTGGTCAAGGGATCGAAGGCGCTGGGCGCGATCGCGTCGCGACGCAACGACCTCGCCGACCTGACCGCCAACGCGAACCAGGCGCTGGGGGCGATCGCGAGCCAGAACCAGGCCCTGGACCGAAGCCTGGTCGCCTTTCCGCCGACCCTGCGCCAGGCGAACACGACGTTCGTCAACCTGCGGGCGGCGCTCGACGATCTGACCCCGGTCGTCAACGCGACCAAGCCCGCGACAAAGGACCTGGCGCCATTCCTGCGGAAGCTGAAGCCGGTTGCCCAGCGATCGGTCCCGGTGCTCGGCGACCTGCGGAAATCGGTCAATCGGCCCGGGCCGCACAACGATCTGACCGACACGCTGCGGACCCTGCCGCGGGTCGAGAGCAAGGCGAGCACGGCGGTCCCGCAGGCGATCACCAGCTTCGACGCTTCGCAGCCGGTGATCGAGTTCGCGCGGCCCTACACGCCCGACCTGCTCGGCTTCATCTCGAAGTTCGGCCAGGTGTCGGCCTACTACGACGCCAACGGCCACTACGCGCGGGTCTCGACCGCTGACGCCAACTGGTTCCACTACTGCACGTCGGGCGACACCAACCCCGTCTGCACGGGTGGGGGCGGGGCCTACACGACGGGCCAGCTCGCCCCGATCCCGTCGAGTCAGCAGTTCAACGGCCTCAAGTTCGGGACCTTCACGCGCTGCCCGGGCGGCTCAACCCAGCCGATCGCCGGGTCCAACCCGTTCACCGACGACGGCAACCTGCTCTCGGGCGGCCTGGGACCGAACCCGAAGTGCACCACCTCCGACGTTCCCCCCGGCCCATGAGGCGGATGGTCGCCACACTCGCGCTGATCGCGGTCGCCGCCCTGGTCGTCTTCGGCCAGGCCGCGGGCGGGTCCGGCGGCACCTACGAGGTCCGGGCGATCTTCGACAACGCGAACTTCCTGGTCCCCGGCGAGGAGGTCCGGGTCGCCGGGGCCCACGTCGGGAGCATCGACTCGGTTGACGTGACGACCCCCGGCGAGTGGGTGGACCGGGGGCACGGGCCCGATCCGGGCAAGGCGGCCATCGTGCTGAAGATCACCGACGCCGGGTTCCAGGACTTCCGCCAGGACGCCTCGTGCCTGATCCGGCCCCAGTCGCTCCTGGGCGAGAAGTACGTGGACTGCACGCCGACCCAGCCGCGGCCGCCGGGAAGCCAGCCGCCACCGCCCCTGGACGTGATCCCCTCCGGCCAGCCCGGCTCCGGCCAGCATTTCCTGCCGCTACAGAACAACGGCCAGGAGGTCGACCTCGACCTGATCAACAACATCATGCGGCAGCCCTATGCCGACCGCTTCCGGCTGATCCTGAACGAGCTCGGCGCGGGCCTCGCGGCTCGCGGCAACACCCTCGACGCGATCATCCAGCGGGCCGACCCGGCCCTCCAGCAGACCAACCGGGTGCTCGCGATCCTCGCGGCGCAGAATCACCAGCTCGCCCAGCTCGCCACGAACTCCGACACCATCCTCACGCCACTGGCCAGGGAGCGCACCCATCTGGCCGGTTTCATCAACAACGCCAACACTGCCGCCCAGGCGACCGCGGAGCGAAGCACCGCCCTCGAATCAGGCCTGCAGAAGTTCCCCGGCGCCCTCGAGCAGCTCCGGCTCACGATGACGAAGCTCAAGCAGTTCTCCGATCAGGCGACCCCGGTCTTCTCGGAGTTCCGAAGCGGTGCCCCGGCGATCGCCCGCGCGACGGAAGCGCTCGGCCCGTTCGCGCACGCGGCGACCCCGGCCCTGACGACGCTCGGCACCGCCTCGGCCGAGAGCCAGCAGCCGCTCGTCAACTCGACCCCGATCCTGCGCAAGGTCAAGACGCTGGCGAAGAAGAGCGCGCCCGGAGCCAAGAGCCTCGCCAGTCTGCTCAAGAGCCTCCGCACGACCGGGGGAACGAAGGACCTGATGAGCTTCCTCTACAACACGACCGGGGGGGTCAACGGATACGACCAGTACGGCCACTTCCTGCGCGCCTTCCTGACCATCCCGCCGGGCTGTACCGCGTTGGTCGCATCCCCAACCGAAGGATGCCAGGCGACCTGGGGACAGGCGGCGTCGAAGGCCAACCTCTCCGCTTCGCGAAGCGCCGCCGCCGGCTCCGACGCCGCCCTGGCCAAGGCGATGGCGGCGGCCAAGGCCAAGGTTGGCGCCACCGGGGGGACTCCCGCCGCCGCAACCGGCGCTGCCCCCACCAGCAG